>DGRY01000114.1:5469-9994 GCA_002391185.1 Prevotella sp. UBA4376 | reverse complement strand
TGGAGAGAAGTCAGAGCCACCCTTGGCACCACCCATTGGCAGGGTTGTCCGTGAGTTCTTGAAAGTCTGCTCGAAAGCCAGGAATTTCAGAATTGACTGGTTTACTGAAGAATGGAAACGAATACCGCCTTTGTAAGGACCGATTGCGTTGTTGTGCTGTACGCGGTAGCCCATGTTGTTCTGTACATTTCCTTTGTCGTCAACCCAAGATACGCGGAACATGATCATACGATCTGGAATGCAAAGACGCTCAATAAGATTAGCCTTTTCAAACTCAGGGTGTTTGTTGTACTCTTCTTCAATGGTTCCAAGTACCTGGCTTACAGCCTGAATATACTCTGGCTGGCCTGGAAATTTTTGCTTTAGTTGTTCTACAACTTCTGTTGCTTTCATAATCTTTTCCTTTTATATGGTTGAAAATTTATCTCTATTTAAAAATTCGGAACGGCTTGTTTCTTTATAATTAATTATAGTTTCGCACGTATCCTTTTTTCTTTTATTAATTGTTTTGTGTTGCAAAGTTATATGTTTTTCTTGAAAAAACAAACAATAAGATATATTTTTTTATTAAAAAGTAGAAAAAAGTAAGTTTTGGGTTGTTTTTGCATGAGAAATGTCTATTTATAATTGTTTTATAACACGTCAACTGCAGTTGATGGAGCAAAATAGCTCTCTGACGGGTTGTCAACTGCAGTTGATGATGCAAAATGATGGTTCGAAATGCTGTCCGCCTAGGCGGACAGCGAGAAATTGGCTTCTGAAACACCGTCCGTCTAGGCGGACGGTGAAAAATTGTCATAGAAAACATCGTCCGCCCGGACGGACAGGCAAAAAGTATGCTCCAACAGACCGTCCGCCTAGGCGGACGCTGAAAAATAGTCATAGAAAAGACCGTCCGCTTGGACGGACAGCGAAAAAAAGTGTTCTGGCACATTGTCCGTCTGGACGGACGGAAAAACAAAGTATAATTATAAGAAGAAAAAAAAGGTATCTCGTTTTTAGAGATACCTTTTGATATTATTTCTTGAAACCAAACAGCTTCTTGAAGAATTTCTTCACTGCACTTTCCTTTTTAACAGGAGCTGCCGAAGTTTTTGTCTTTGGCTTGTTGTTCTGTCGCTTATCAGAGTACTGACCTCTTGAATAGCGTTTCTTGTAGTTGCCCTCAACATTGCCACGACGATGTTGCTTGTTGCGTGGCTGCTGTTCGCTGTTGTTGGTTTCCTCTCCATTCTTAGGCTTGTGTTCAAAACGACGTTGTTCACCATTAGCAAACTGCTGTTTGTTGTTTCTGCGGTGTTTGTTTGTGTACTCGCCTTCTGCGTTCTGTTGATTGCGCTGATTATTGTTGCGTCTGCGATTCTCTTGTTTCTTGTCCTTGTGTGATGTTTGGTCGCGATCCTGACGGCGACGGCTCTTCGCACTTGTCTTTCCACCTTTTGCAGGCTTAATAGGCTTGTTTTGTTTTTTGTATTCTGGCGCTTCGCCAAGTCCTTCAGGAAGAGCGTTCTTTTCAACTACCTTTTCAAGGAACTTCTCTATTTGCTGGAAATAGTAGATGTCTTCTTCAGAAACAAAGGTAAATGCAACACCATCGCGTGCAGCACGTGCTGTGCGTCCTATACGATGAACATAGTCTTCGGCATCATGAGGAACATCATAGTTGATGACCATGGCAATATCGTCAATATCAATACCACGTGATACGATGTCGGTAGCTACAAGAACATCAAGCTGTCCGCTCTTGAATTTGAACATAACATCGTCGCGTTGTGCCTGATCAAGATCGCTGTGCATCTCTCCACAGTTTATGTTCATGCGCTGCAGAGCACCTGTAACCTGCTTTACCTTTAGTTTGCTTCCGCAGAAGATGATTACGCGTTGCAAATCACCTTGTTTGAATATGTCTTTTACGATGCCCATTTTTTGTGTTTCGTAGCACACATATGCACTTTGCTTGATTTTCTCAGCTGGCTTGCTAACAGCGAGCTTTATGGTTACAGGGTTCTTGAGCAATGATTTTGCAAACTCTTCAATCTTGTCGGGCATAGTTGCTGAGAACATGATAGTTTGGCAAGTTTTTGGCAGTTTCTTGGCAATAGTTGTTATATCATCAGAGAAACCCATATCAAGCATGCGGTCGGCTTCATCGAGAATAAAAAAGCTAACCTTGCTAAGGTCAACGTTGCCGAGGCTGATATGAGAGATGAGTCGTCCAGGGGTAGCTATTACTACATCTGCTCCAAGCTGCAAACTCTTTAGTTCCTGGTCGTAACGGTTTCCATCGTTGCCGCCATATACAGCTACAGAGCTAACTCCCTGTAGGTAGTAGGAAAAACCTTGCATTGCCTGATCAATCTGTTGCGCCAGTTCACGTGTAGGGCTCATGATAAGGCAGTTTATAGCGTTGTCGGGATAGTTTCCGTCATCAAGTTTGCTAAGTACTGGTAAAAGATATGCTGCTGTTTTACCTGTACCTGTTTGTGCTACTCCAAGCACATCGTTACCCTTGAGAATTTCAGGAATACATTTTTCCTGCACAGGAGTGCACTTGTCGAAATGCATGTCGTAGAGTGCATCCAATACGTTGTCGTTTAATTCTAATTCGTCGAAATACATAATTTCAATATTATTTTAGCGCATCGCGCGTTTATTAATTAGGTGCGTGCCTGTAGCAGAAATAAGCTACTATTGCAAAGATGATATTTGGAATCCATGCTGCCAGCATAGGTGGGGTGTTTGCGTTAATGGCAAATGTTGCTGATACAGTTTGCAGCATGATATATATGAAGCTGAGTGCCAAACCTATGCCCAGATACATACCCATTCCTCCTTTACGTTTCTTAGAGGAAAGTGACAGTCCGATTATAGTTAGAATGAATGAGGCAAATGATGTTGCTATTCTCTTGTGGTATTCCACCTGATACTGCACAACATTGCTTGAACCTCGGTTTATCTGTTTGGATATGTAAGCCTTAAGTTCTGGACTTGTAAAGGTTTCCTGCTGTCCTTTTGAATATACAAGGTCGGTAGGCTCCATAAGAATGAGGGTGTCTTTGCGTGCACCATTTGTTATATGCTCTTTGAGACCGCGAAGTTGGCGTATCTTCCATTGTGAGGCAGTCCAATGGTATTTGCCTTCGGAGATTGTGTCGTATTGAATCTCCATAGCTGTCATGTGGCTTACGAGTTTCTTGTTCTCGAATTTATCGAGAGAGAATCCATAACCTTTTTTCTGCTTGTTGTCGTAGTGCTGTATATAGGCAATTGTGCCTTTGTCAACCTGCAGCATAACATTGTCGGCTGATGTGTTTTTGTCTTTGTTTTTATACATCACCTCGAAGTTCTGTCTAATTACTGTGCCATGTGGAATGACATATGCGCTTAGATAGAACGAAAGGGCAGAGATGAGAATACATGAGAACATGTAGGGTCGCATCAGTCGCTTGAATGATATGCCTGCTGCCAGCATGGAGATAATCTCGGAGTTGTTTGCCAGTTTGGAGGTAAAGAAGATTACTGCGATGAAAACGAACAGCGGACTGAACAGATTGGCAAAGTATGGCACGAAGTTGGCATAGTAGTCAAATATGATAGCACTTAGTGGTGCATGATATTGTGTGAACTTCGTAAGATTCTCATTGACATCAAATACTATAGAGATAGAGATAATAAGCAATATAGAATAGATGTATGTTCCAATGAATTTGCGAATGATGTATCTATCTATGCGCTTGATATATCTGGATGGATTCAGAATACTCAAGAAATGCAGTTTTCGCCCCAGCCATTTGCATATTTTTTGCAGAAGTCTGGTGTGATTACAAATCCATCGTGCCATTTTCTGGATGGGCTTTGTGTGTTTGCCCCCCCAGCGTTTCATATGATAGAACTTGCGGTGTTGTCTTAGTTTTTTATAATCCATTATTCAATTGATAAACTATCTACTATCAATTAGATACGTCGTCCGAGTTGGTCGATGATGCTACGTTTCCATTGCACAAAGTCGCCTTGCTCAATGTGCTGGCGTGCATCGGTAACGAGGCGCAGATAGAATGCAAGGTTGTGAATAGAACCTATTTGCATTGCAAGTAGTTCTTGTGCCTTGTAAAGATGATGCAGATATGCCTTGGTGTAAACCTGGTCGGTGTAGCAACCGTCAGGGTCGATAGGTGTGAAATCGTTTTCCCATTTTTTGTTGCGCATATTCATTGTTCCGTTGTATGTGAAGAGCAATGCGTTGCGACCATTTCGTGTAGGCATAACGCAGTCGAACATGTCAACACCACGTTCTATGGCTTCAAGAATGTTCTGAGGTGTGCCCACCCCCATAAGGTATCTTGGTTTGTCTTTAGGGAGGATTTCGTTTACAACCTCTATCATTTCATACATGATTTCGGTTGGCTCGCCTACTGCAAGTCCGCCAATAGCATTACCGTCAGCTCCCTTGTCGGCAACAAATTTTGCTGCTTCTCTTCTAAGGTCTTTGTATGTGCAACCTTGAACGATAGGGAAGAGGCTTTGG
>DGRY01000114.1:0-5370 GCA_002391185.1 Prevotella sp. UBA4376 | reverse complement strand
TTGATGCAGCGGTCGAGCCAGCGTTGG
Organism: Prevotella sp. UBA4376; assembly: GCA_002391185.1. Lineage (GTDB taxonomy): Bacteria > Bacteroidota > Bacteroidia > Bacteroidales > Bacteroidaceae > Prevotella. The sequence goes on along the minus strand of DGRY01000114.1, from coordinate 5,343 downwards.
GTCATGCCAAGTGATTTCTTTGCGTAGGCATAGTCGCTCTGACCAGGGGGACACTCGTCGAGTGCCATCATTATGTCGGCACCGATAATGCGTTCTGTATCCATCACGTTTTCGGGTGTGAAGAAATGCTTGCTGCCGTCTATGTGTGAACGGAATTCGCATCCTTCTTCACGAAGTTTTCGGATACCTGTCAGGGAGAATACTTGAAAGCCACCAGAGTCGGTGAGTATTGGTTTTTCCCATCCGTTGAATCCATGTAGTCCGCCAGCTTGCTTTAGAATATCAAGCCCTGGACGCAGATAAAGGTGATAGGTGTTGCCAAGGATAATCTGTGCTTTTACCTGTTGGCGAAGTTCTTCGAAATGAACGCCTTTTACAGTACCAGCAGTACCTACGGGCATAAAGATAGGTGTCTTTATTTGTCCGTGGTCTGTGGTTATAATACCTGTACGTGCATCGCTTGCTTTATCGGTATGTTGTAGTTCGAATGTCATTATTAATTCTGATTATCTTTTTTTTCTTCTTCTATCGTAAGTTCGATAGCGTTATCTACCTTTTCGTCTGTGAGTGCGAAGTTCCACACGTCGGCTACGTTTTCTACATAGTGGAATTCTACTCCCTTGCGATACTGCTCTGGAATTTCTTCGATGTCTTTTTTGTTTTCTTTGCACATCATGATATCGGTAATACCAGCACGCTTAGCTGCAAGAATTTTTTCCTTGATACCGCCAACGGGAAGAACTTTACCGCGCAGGGTGATTTCTCCTGTCATGGCTGTGTTCTTGCGAACCTTTCTTTGTGTGAGTGCAGAGGCAATGGATGTAGCTATTGTTATACCTGCTGATGGGCCGTCCTTTGGTGTTGCGCCTTCTGGTACATGGATGTGTATGTTCCAGTTGTCGAAAACACGATAGTCTATTCCCAGTTTGTCAACGTGTGCCTTTACGTATTGTAGGGCAATCATGGCACTTTCTTTCATCACGTCGCCCAGGTTACCGGTGAGTGTGAGTTTGCCTCCCTTGCCTTTGTTCACGCTTGTTTCTATGAATAGGATTTCGCCTCCGACACTTGTCCATGCCAATCCTGTTACAACGCCTGCATAGTCGTTGCCCTGATAGATGTCGCGATAGAATGGTGGCTTGCCCAGCAAATCTTCTACATGTGCAGGGGTTATGTTGGTGTATTCAAAGTCGCCGTTAATGGCTTTTTTGAATGCTAATTTTCGTAGTGCTTTGTTTATCTGCTTTTCGAGTTGGCGCACACCGCTCTCACGTGTGTAGCGTTCTATGATCATCTCGAGTGCTGCCTTGTTGAACTTTATTTTTGGTTTGATGTTTAACAAACCTGTATTGTCAAGTTCGCGAGGAACAAGATGGCGCTTTGCTATCTCTATTTTTTCTTCTGTGATGTATCCGCTTACTTCAATAATTTCCATACGGTCGAGTAGTGGACGTGGAATAGAGCCAAGGTCGTTGGCTGTTGCTATGAACATCACTTTTGACAGGTCGTAGTCAACATCAAGATAGTTGTCGTGGAACGCGTTGTTTTGCTCAGGGTCGAGCACTTCAAGAAGTGCTGACGATGGGTCGCCATTATGTGTTTGCTGTGTAACTTTGTCTATCTCGTCGAGAATGAATACAGGGTTGCTGCTGCCTGCTTTTTGAATGCTCTTGATGATTCGTCCTGGCATAGCACCGATGTATGTGCGACGATGACCGCGTATTTCGGCTTCGTCGTGAACACCACCAAGCGAAACGCGTACGTATTTGCGGTTGAGGGCTTTGGCAATGCTCTTTCCAAGTGATGTCTTACCTACTCCTGGAGGGCCGTAGAGACAGATGATAGGGCTTTTCAAATCGCCACGCAGAGACAATACTGCCATGTATTCAAGGATGCGTTCCTTTACTTTCTCCATGCCATAGTGGTCGGCATCAAGAACTTTCTGGGCACGCTTCAGGTTGAGGTCGTCGGTGGTGTATTCGCCCCAAGGAAGGTTTACCATATTTTGCAGATAGTTCATCTGCACGCTATAGTCGGGGCTCTGTGGATTATACATATCCAATTTGTCGAGCTCCTTATAGAAAATCTTCTTTACGTCATCGTTCCATTTCTTCTTTGCAGCCTTCTCTTGAAGTTCTTTTTTCTCAGGTGAGCCTTCGCCTTTGCCCAGTTCGGCCTTGATATTCTTGATTTGCTGCTGTAGGAAATACTCGCGCTGCTGTTCTTCGATATCCATAGATGTTTTTGTACGGATATCTTTCTGTAGTTCGAGCAACTGAATGTATTGGTTTATTTCCTTCAACAGGCGATATACTCTCTGCAGAGCTGAGTCTTCGGCAAGCATTTCTGCCTTGCTCTCTATGCTGAGTGGGAAGTTGCTGCAGATGAAGTTTGTAACGATGTAATCGTTCTTGATGGTGTCAATAGCCATGGATGTTTCCTGTGGCATTTCCTCGTCAAGATTGATAAACAACTTAATTCTGTCGCGCAGAGTGATTGCTGCAACGCTGAATTCGTGGCTCTTGGTGTCGTCAAGATTCTCTTCGATGCTGTCAACAACTGCTGTGTAGTAGGGGCGGCGTGATGCCAATGTTACTAACTTGCAGCGATTGAGACCTTGTACGATGATAGTTACAGTGTCGCCTTGTCCTGGCATCTCGATAACCTTTACCAAGCGAGCCAGGGTTCCTATTTCAAACAAATCACTTTCAAGTGGACTATCCACTTCAGCTTTCTTTTGGCAGAAGATACCGAAGATTTGACCTTCGTTTTCTTTTAGTTTATTTACCAGATTAAGGCTTGCCCTTCGTCCTATGACAATGGGCATGGCAACACCTGGAAAACAAAATAAGTTTCGTGTTGCCAATATAGGGATTTCACGATGAACCTTTTCGTCCAACAATACTTCGATATCGCCATCGAAATCTGAAATCATCATGTGAATTGATGTATTTACTTTCTTGTTCATTAATGAATGTTTAATCTTTTAGGCTGCAAAGTTACGTATTTTCTTTTAAATTCTTTAAGACAAGTATATAATTTCCTTTAAATAAGGTGTATAAAAGGCAAAAATGATAATTAAATAGGCAATTTGTGTTACATCTCGAACGCATCTCGAAGGCATCTCGAAGGAATTTCGAAGGCGAGAGCAGGATGAAATTTGGGCTTAATTTCAAAGTAAGCTGCGGTTGTGGAACGTCAATAAAAATACAATTATGATATCTGTTTTTCAATATAGACGCATTATAGAGGCATTATAGAGGAATCATAGAGGTTTAAGATGATAAAAAAGTAAAGAAATGAGATATTGCCTTTGGTAGAATTGTGTAATGCGTAATGCAATAAAGAGCAAGTAATTTCGTTTTAACGACATGAAGGATGAATTTCGTTTCAAGCAATTTAGTGTGAAGCAAGATCGGTGTGCCATGAAAGTGGGTACCGATGGTGTGCTTCTTGGTTGTTGGGCTGAGGGAGGAGAAAATATTCTTGATATTGGTACAGGAACGGGCTTGATAGCTATGATGATGGCTCAGCGTTTTCCAAATGCTCATGTTGATGCTCTTGAAATTGATAGTTCAGCAGCCTGTCAGGCATTAGAAAATATAGCTCAAAGTCCTTTTAAAAAACGTGTATCTGTTGTTGAAGAGAGTTTGCAGAATTATGCTGCAAGCGTATGTGGAGAATGTAACTTTTCAGATGGAATGTATGATTCTATAGTAAGCAATCCTCCATACTTTATCAACTCGTTGAAAAATCCTAATGCAGAGCGAGCCAAGGCTCGGCATACAGACACGCTTAGCTATGCTGATTTGTTTACTGGGGTGGCTAAGCTGATAAAAGCAGGTGGTGTGTTTTCGGCGGTTATTCCTGTAGAATGTGAAGACTTGTTCTGTTCGGAGGCTTTCTTGCATGGCTTTTTTCTTACAAGAAAATACATGGTGCGAACAGTAGGGCATAAAATGCCAAAACGCTGTTTACTTGCATTTAGTAAACAGCGTTCTGGCACAATTGATAATATGGATGTTTGTTTGCAGAATTCAGATGGCTCAAGAACAGATTGGTTTAATGAAAAAAGTTCAGAGTTTTATCTGTAATACTCTTCTTGCCTTATGGATATTACAGATTTAACTTACGTTGTATAACCTTGCTCAGAGCCTGTATGTGTCTGTTCTGCTTTTGAATATCTTCGCGCATAGAATTTAATTCATTAAACAGTTGAGCTGCTGCATTTTGTAACATGTTGGGCTTGCGCTGGTTTTTGTTTGCATCAGCGTTTACAACAATGTTTATTCCTTTTTCTTCAAGATGAATATCAATGTCTTTTCCTGTCATTACAGGGTCACCGTCATAATGTATAACACCTTCTTGACTGCGATGAATATGCAGTTGCTTGCATCTAAACGTCTTGATTTTTGAATTTTTGTCAAGAGTCTTGTTCATCATGTCAATACTCACCTGAGTGGCATCTATAACGTCAAAAGGTTCCATGATAACAACATCAAGCAACCCATCGCTCATAGAAGCCTGTGGAGCTATATAGGCATTGTTTCCGTATTGTGAGGCATTTGCACACGAAATGAGGAACGCCTTGTAGCGTTTGGTGCCAGTTTCGTCCTCAACAACATAGGTCTCTGGCTTATATTTAAGTCCTTCACGTAAGATATTTTCGAGGTATGTTATTGGGCCTCGTTTGCCTGATTCAGCAAACTTCTGACTAACGAAAGCGTCAAATCCCATGCCGCAGGTACAAAAGAAATCATGACCATTGATAACTCCATAGTCGAGCTTGTGAATCTCGCATTTGTTTATTACAGCAATGGCTTTCTTTACATTCAACGGTAGCATAAGATGACGAGCAAGACCATTTCCCGAACCGCAAGGAATAATGCCCAATGCAGTATCAGAATGGACGAGTGAACGGGCTACTTCGTTGACAGTTCCGTCGCCTCCAACGGCAACGACAATGTCAATATGATTGTCCCTTGCTTCTGCTGCAATTACGGCAGCATGTCCGGCATATTCAGTAAGGCGTATTTCATAGTCAAAACGCTCGGTGTCAATCCCCGAGCGTATCAGATCAGGAATACCTTTCTTATTGCTTGTGCCAGATATGGGGTTCATTATAAAAAGAATTCTTTTCTTCATCATAATGCTTTCTATTTGTCTGCAAAGTTAATAAAATTGAAGATAACTTCTATTGTGATGTACTTAAAATTGTGGAAAAAGCACTTTTCTTGTAAAAAAGGGTAATTATACCATTCTTTTTTGTATCTTTGCACCTTGAAATATAAAAACGTAGAATTCTACACCTATTAAAGATGGGACAGTTACAAGAAAGATACA
>DGRY01000160.1:1751-25176 GCA_002391185.1 Prevotella sp. UBA4376 | reverse complement strand
TCACCTTGTCGCCCACCTTACCGTTAACATTAAGATTTATTTTCTCGTCAAAGTCCATAGTGGTTGTCTTACGGTGTCGCAGTGGTAGTGCAGGGTTGTCGATTTTTTTCACTGTACCGCCAAATTTCAGTTCGGCTGTACCCTGAGTGCGAATACGTACACCTCCAGGCCCGAATATTTTTTCGGCAGGTCCAAGGTCGAAGTGCATATCTGAGAAATCAAATTTCTCTTTACCTTTGTTTTGGAATATCTCACTGTTTTTTTGTCTGAAATATTTTCCCCATCCTTTTTTGTTCACCCATTCCATGTATTCCTTTGGAGTCATCATGATAGGTGCTTGAATATACACTCCGTCAATCTTATTGCCAATGATATACATGTCGAGTTTCTCATCGTATTCCACATTGTATGGCAGGTTCTCTGGATTTCTTAAGTCAATGGCAAATGTGTCAAGATCGCTATAGGTTATAGGCATTGTGTGTTGCACTCGCCATTTCAAAGGCTTGTCGTCTTGAGCCATAGCAAACATCCCCGCACTTATGATAAGCATGAGGAACAGTGAAATGTATTTGCTATAGTTCTTTCTGTTCAAAATAGTTTTAGTCTTTTACTTTATTCTCTTCAACGCTTCTTTTATCACCTGTTCTACTGGCATATCAGGCTGCTCAGTTAGTATGGCAACAACAATCTTCTGACTTGGAGCAGGAGCAAATCCCAACATAGTCATTGCTGCAACAGCCTCGTCGCGTGTGCTAGTGTTCACCATAGGAGCAGCGCCACTTGCTGTTCCCACATGTAGCTCGTCAGCAATGCCGCTTGCCATTATCTTGTCTTTCAAGTCAACAATCACGCGCTGAGCAGTTTTCAAGCCAATTCCCTTCACGCTCTTAATCATTCTTTCATCACCATTGGCAATAGCATTGCACAGTTCTGAGGGCGACATTGAAGAAAGCATCATACGGGCAGTGTTTGCTCCCACACCACTCACAGTGATAAGCATGCGATAGAGTTCGCGTTCTTTTTTGCTTTGAAATCCATAAAGGGTATATGAATCATCTCTGCCACCAGTTTGTATGGCTTCGTGAACATACAGTTTCGTTTCTTTTTTGCCCTGAATGGCAGTATATGTAGATAACGAAATGTTCATACCATAGCCCACTCCTGCAGCTTCAACCACTGCATAGGTTGGTGTGAGTTCTGTTAGTTCTCCTTTGATATATTCAATCATAATTTTCTTTCTTTTTCTGTGCACTTTGCAATGTGTATATGCGTGTGCATCTATTGTTATGCTGTTATGTTTGTTATGCTTTCACATTAAATAACGCACGCACGCGTATGTTTATTGCCTTATGTTGTTATTTTATGGTTTACCATACTTACAAATTGTTACTTTTTGCTATTTTTTAGATAAAAACAAAAGAAAAGTGTAAATGGTTTCGTGGAAAAAGTGTAAATTTGCGCCAAAGAAATAGATTTTATAAACCAATTACAGTATAAAAATGAAGAAGATTAGAGCTGCCGTAGTAGGCTACGGTAACATTGGACGTTACAGCATTGAGGCTCTCGATGCTGCTCCTGATTTTGAGATTGCAGGTATTGTAAGTCGCCACGCATCAGCTAACAAGCCAGCCGAATTGGCACAGTATGAGGTTGTTGACGATATCACTAAGCTCAATGATGTTGATGTAGCTATTCTTGCAACCGCTACTCGTCTTTGTCCAGAATATGCTGAGCAGATTACTAAGCTTGGTATTAACACTGTTGATAGCTTTGATATTCACGGACAGATTCGTGATTACCGTGCTTCACAGATGGAGAAGAACAAGGCAACTAACACAGTGAGTGTTATCTCTGCAGGTTGGGATCCAGGTTCAGATTCTGTTGTACGTGTGCTTCTCGAGGCTATTGCTCCAGAGGGTTTGAGCTACACAAACTTTGGTCCTGGTCGTTCTATGGGACACTCTGTTGTTGCTAAGAGCAAGAAGGGTGTTAAGGAAGCTTTGTCTATGACTATTCCATTAGGTGAGGGTATTCATCGTCGTATGGTATATGTTGAACTTGAGGATGGTGCTAATCTTGAGGATGTAACCAAGGAAATCAAGGCTGATGATTATTTTGCACACGATGAGCTTCATGTGTTTGCTGTTCCTTCTGTAGCTGCACTTAATGATGTTGGTCATGGTGTTCACATGGTACGTAAGGGTGTGAGCGGTAAGACTCACAACCAGCGTTTCTCTTTCGATATGAGCATCAATAATCCAGCTCTCACTGCACAGGTATTGGTATGTGTTGCTCGTGCTACATTCCGTTTGCAGCCAGGCTGCTACACAATGCCTGAAATCCCTGTTATCGATCTCCTACCAGGGGAACGTGAGGAATATGTAGGTACTTTGGTGTAAAGGCCTCCCCCATCCCCCTCCGATAGGAGGGGGCTAACAAACAGGCAAAATGATATTTAAAAAGCCTCTTGCAGTTTTGCAAGAGGCTTTTTATATTTTAAACTTCAAATTTCAAAGTTAAAACCTCAAAGTTAAAACAGTGGATCTTCAGGTGATAGTAGTGTAGGCTTTTGTTCTGCAGCCTTCTTCACTTTCTCTGAAGCATATTTCTTGTTCACAACAAGGCGGAACATATATTCCTCAAACCAGCGGTTGGTCATAATGATACAACCGTTCTGACCGCTATCTTCACCCCAGCTGTTTTCAACCTTCCATTTTACTGGGTTGCCATTTTTGTCGAGGTCAACAGCAGAAAGAGTCATGGCATGAGTAGAACCACTCTCAAATGTTGCTATGCGCTCAGCTTTAGTCATAGGGAACTCTGTGTCGAAAAGAGTTTCATATTTGAAGTTATCGGTGTCAAGATAGCCCAATTTTCTATCCAACTGCTTACCCACATCATAGCTTGAATACATTTTTCTACCATCCTTCAAGCTTGCAATAGCAAGTTTCTCAATTTCTTCAACAGGAAGGTTTAGATAAGTCCAGTTGTGACCATCATAGGTGTGGCGGTCGTATTCAATCTCGTATGTTTTCCAATATTCATGACGAGGATCGTTCATCACCATTACGAATGTGCCGTTGAGTTTGCCACCAACAGTTTCTTTGTAGAATTCCTGTGGAGTGTATTTCTTAGCTTCGCCCACAGCATTACCGTCTTTGTCGCGGAACTGATATGTAAACTCTTTTACAGGTTCACCTAATGTGAGTGCAAGAATGTTGTAAATCTTGCCAAGCATCTCGCTCTTGCGCTGTTGTACTTGTTGCTTGCTTTTGCCTTCATTAGTCATACGGCGCAGTTCCAAGCCATATTCTCTCAGTTTTGATTTCAAAACTTTTGCCATGCGACTTGTGTTCTCGCTTGAATATGTTTCGGGCTGTGCCGACTGAGGAACAAGACCATATTTCTCTGCCAAATCGGCAACGCCGCAGAATGTTCCACCATCGTTGATAGGGCTCTTGAAGAAGAACTGCAGGCGTGGATCGTTTAATGGCATTTTGGCATTGTCGATAACTCCCTGAAGCATAAGGTTTGCTTTCTCAAGCTGATCGTAGAAGAAAAGGTAATCCTGTGAGAATTCCACAATGCGCTTCTGCTTGTCGTTCAATGCAAAGTTTGAGCGTAGCACGTTTAATCCCGAGAACATCCAGCATCTGCCAGAACTCTTTTGATTGTGAATGCTCTGTTTTGGTGTTTCTACCGAAAAGCTCTGAAGGTCTTTTTTGTTCAATCCCTTTAGCTGAGGGTTACGCACCAAATTATCAATGTCGTTAGATGCTATAGCCAGTTGCAAAGCCTTGTTGGCTTTGTTTGCCTGCTGAGCTTCTATTTGTTGCAACTGCTGTTTAGAGATGCCGCCGTCTTTTATTTGTGCATTTGCAATTCCTGCTGTCATCATACACAATGCAAATAATACTGTTTTATTCATTTTCTTTATAAGAAGTTATAAGAAGATAAAAGAAGATATAAGAAGATAGAAGCCAAATGTTTTGTTGTTGAAATTCATAATTGAATAATTCTTAATTCTTCATCGCACGAAGTGCGACTAATTCTACATTCAACATTCCTAATTCCTAATTCTTTTTATCATAGGCGTGGTGTGGATAGTCAACAGTGTAGTGCAATCCACGACTCTCCTTGCGTTCAATAGCCATGCGAGTGATAAGATATCCCACATTTATCATGTTGCGGAGCTCACACAGGTCGCGACTCACCTTCACACGCTTGAACAGGCTCTCGGTCTCTTCGTATAGCAGGTCAAGGCGATCCCATGCACGTTTCAGGCGCAGGTCTGAACGCACAATGCCCACATAGTTTGCCATTATTTCGCCCACTTCCTTGTTGGCTTGAGTAATGAGCACATGTTCTTCGTTGGTGAGAGTACCCTCATCGTTCCAGCGTGGCACTTTTTCGTTGAAGTCATAGTCGTCAACATGTTCAATAGAGTGCTTTGCTGCAGCGTCGGCATATACCACTGCTTCAATGAGCGAGTTGCTTGCCAAACGGTTTCCTCCGTGCAATCCTGTGCACGAACATTCGCCAAGGGCATATAGTCGCTGAATGCTCGACTGACCATTCAAATCAACCTGAATACCACCACACATATAGTGTGCTGCAGGGCGCACAGGAATCATCTGCTTTGTGATGTCAATACCTATCGACAGGCACTTGGCATATATATTTGGGAAGTGTCTCTTTGTTTCTTCTGCGTTTTTGTGCGTAACATCGAGATACACATTGTCAAGACCGTTTTTCTTCATTTCCTTGTCTATGGCACGTGCCACAATGTCGCGAGGAGCCAAAGAGCCACGCTCGTCGTATTTCTCCATGAACGACTCACCGTTAGGCAGTTTTAAAATGCCGCCATATCCGCGCATAGCCTCGGTGATGAGGAATGCAGGGTGAGTTTCTCCAGCATGATAGAGTGATGTTGGGTGGAACTGCACAAACTCCATGTCTTTCACAGTTCCTTTAGCACGATATACCATAGCCTCGCCGTCGCCAGTTGCAATGGCAGGATTGGTTGTGTTGTTATAAACAGCTCCACAGCCACCTGTGCACATCACTGTAACCTTGCTTAGATATGTGTCAACCTTTTGTGTGTCGGGATTGAGAACATATGCACCATAGCAGTTTATGTATGGTGTGCGGCGTGTAACCCTTGCTCCAAGATGATGCTGGGTGATAATCTCTACAGCAAAATGATTTTCCTTGATGTCAATATTGGGATTTGCACGAACAGCAGCCATCAATGCACGCTGAATCTCAGCACCAGTGTCATCGGCATGGTGAAGAATTCTAAATTCAGAGTGTCCGCCTTCGCGATGAAGATCAAAGCGACCATCCTGCATCTTGTCGAAATTAGTTCCCCAGTCCACAAGTTCTTTGATTTGTTCGGGGGCTTTTTCAACAACCTGCTTTACGGCTTTGTAATCGCTGATGTAGTCACCTGCGATCATGGTGTCCTGAATGTGTTTGTCGAAATTGTCAACCTCAAGATTTGTTACTGACGCAACACCTCCTTGTGCAAACGACGTGTTAGCCTCGTCCAAGGAAGTTTTGCAAATCATACATATCTTTCCCTTATTTGCTCTTGCAACCTTAAGAGCATAGCTCATACCGGCAATACCTGAACCGATGATGAGAAAATCATATTTATATACCATGTGTATATTTGTAAACTGATTGCAAATTTACTAAAAAGAAATCATAATGCTCAGTATTATACGATTTTTTTTGTAATTTTGCTGGCATTATGAGAACTTTTCACCAACGTTTCACTCTTGCTGCCAAGATAGCTATTTTGTTGGCTGTATCATTGTCATTCTATTTGTTTTGGAATAAAATGATATTGGGAGGGTTGATTGTAGCCTTCGCTGTTGTAATGATGATAGAACGGGTGAGCCATTCTTCTTATTCGTTTGTGGAGCGCAATGGCGAACAATGGTTGCTGGTGAACCATGGACGGTTTTCAAAAACAAAGTCAGTTCGTGTGGCTGAGATAGTGAAGCTCACACCAATGAAAACATCATTTGGCATGAGCCATTATTTGCTCTTGCTCTATGGTAACAATCATATAATGAGCCTTCAGCCTGCCGACGAACAGTCTTTCTGCAAAGAGCTAAAGTGCAGAATGGAAAAAGTTGAGAAAGAATAAAAGATGAAAGAATACATTTTAAAGAGTAGATTACTAACTTTATTGATACTATTGCTGAGCACAGCCCCTTTGGCTGCTCAGAATGATGATGTTATCGACGATGACGATGATAGTGTTGCCGATTCATCATTGATTGATTCTATTGCCCCCGACTCGCTAACCCTTCCTTGGCCGCAGGGATTGCAGCACAAACTAACCAAACTGCTTGAGAGCGACATGTTTAAAACGTCACAGGTGGGTTTGATGGTGTACGACCTTGATGCCGATTCATGCTTGTTTGCACACAACGAGCGACAGCTCATGCGCCCAGCAAGCACCATGAAAATGATAACAGCTGTTACTGCTCTCGACTGTTTGGGAGGCGACTATAAGTTTAAAACCGAACTATGCTACACTGGCACGATAGAGAACAACACTCTTGAAGGCGGCATATATCTCGTGGGAGGTTTCGATCCACGTTTCAACAGCGATGACCTTAGTGCATTTGTAGAGGGACTTCGCAAGATGAATGTTGACACCATACGTGGTCGTATATGTGCTGATAAAAATATGAAAGACGATAAGAGTTATGGTGAAGGCTGGTGTTGGGACGATGACAACCCTATACTCTCACCTTTGCTCATAAGTCGCAAGAATAATTTTGTTGATCGTTTTCATCGTGCTTTGCGCGACAAAGGAGTTGTTGTTGAAGCCACACTCATGGAAGGACGTAAACCCTCTGACGCCTATTGCATCGTTGACCGTTTTCACACCATCGACCAAATTCTTATGCGAATGATGAAGGAGAGCGACAACCTATATGCCGAGGCAATGTATTATCAGATAGCTGCTTCAACAGGCAATCGCCCTGCTTCAGCCAAAAATGCCCGTGCTGTTGAAAAGCGACTTGTTCAGAAACTGGGGCTCAATCCTTCGCGCTATCGCTTTGCCGATGGTTCTGGTCTTTCGCTCTATAACTATGTTAGTGCCGAGCTCGAAGTGAAATACCTTCGTTATGCTTTTGAAAACGACAATATCTACAACCACCTCATCCAGGCAATGCCAGTGGCTGGTGTTGACGGCACATTAAAAAGTCGCATGCGTGGCGCCTTTACAAAGGGTAATGTAAGAGCCAAAACAGGAACTGTTACTGGTGTGAGTGCCCTGGCAGGATATTGCACAGCTGCCAACGGACACCGACTTGCATTCTCAATCATTAACAACGGATTGATGCACGTGGGCAACGGCAGAGCATTCCAAGATAAAGTGTGTACAATTTTGTGCCAACCGTAAGCATTGCGGAGCAATGCAATGAGTAATGAGTAATGTGTAATGTGTAATGAGTAATGTGTAATGAGCCGATGAAAAAATTACCATTTCTTTTCCTTCTTGTTCTTGCAACCACAGGCTGTAAGTACAAGACAACCGACTTGATAGCGCCTGAAGGCGACACTGTTGCACAGGCGGCATTTCTGCCACCCGATACAGCAGCCATCAATGCCCGCAAGCGTGCTCTTCAGGCAAAGCGCGACAGCCTGCTTGCCGACAGTCTTATGCGCGATAGCGCTGATAAGAGCCCCCTCCATCTCCCCCTCAAGAGGTGAGAGAACTATAAACAATAAGGCTCATTTTGAATATTGAATTTTGAAATTTGAACATTGAGTTTTATGATATCATAAAAAGTTCAAAAATCAATCTTCAAAATTCAAAGACAAAAATTTGTAGAAAAAGTTGTTTATTCCTTTCTTTCTACAAAAGTTCTTCGCGCATATCCTTTATTGCTGATTTTAGAGGTTGCAATTCTTTATCTATAATCCACCATATTTGCTCTGCATCAATTTCAAAATAGTGGTGGGCAATTATATCTCTAAGGCCTTTTACTCTCTTCCATGGTATTTCAGGATGACTTAAGAAAATTTCTCCAGCAGTAATTTTATCAAGTCCCTTTATACTTTCACCTATTGCTATGAAAAGCATACATATAGAGTCAAGAATAGTGACGCCTGTTGGGCTAACAAGAAAGTCATCAGCACAATGATAAGGTGTTGCTCTTTCTTCTATAGTTTCTATAGAATGTAGAACCTTGGTTAATATGTCTATAGCAATTTCTTTATCGTATGGCATATTGTCCTTCTTTATCTATTCTGCGCCTAAGCAACTGGTTCATATTTTTGTGAACACGGATTACATCCACCGGACAAGTAAGCAGATTTTCAAGATATTCTTTTAAATCTGCGAGTAAAAATGGATTTGGGGTAGTCGTTTCAACACAAACATCAAGATCACTATTGGCAGTTTGCTCATTGCGAGATACTGAGCCAAAAATACGCAAAGTCTTTACTCCAAAATCTTTCATTATTTTGGGGCTATTCGTATTAATTATATCAATATATTCTTGTAGTGTTCTCATATCGTTATCATCTCGTGACAATGGCAAAGATACATTATGTTTTGCAAAGTTGCAAGAAAAAAGGTAAAAAATAGGAGGTGCTTTCACAAGTACCTCCATATTACTTAGCAATGCTGTACACTAAGAATAGTTATAGTATTATTCAAGTTCCCAACTCCCATTTCTAATTCAAAGGTGCGTGTGCATCTATTGTTATGCTGTTATGTTTGTTATGCTCTATTAATGTATTCCTGTGTTTTCAGATACACATCGGGCACACAATCGCGCTCAATATATCCTCGATAAATCCATTGTCTTATCATTTGCCCACAGCCCCCTTCGGGTAAGCCTTCTGTTTGCCTTAGTTCGTTGGCGTCTTTTGTTGTGAATGGATTAGGAAGCAGGTCGAGCAGATTTTTTCTTCCACGTAGCCCCTTCACATTCTCTTTTTCTTTATCCTCAGCAATCTTGCTGCCAAAGAAGTGCATCTTGCACCAAAGGTCGTATTTCAGGCTCCATTCGGTGAACTCCTCAATCTCTTTGCTCCATGTCATATCGTTGGCAATGTAGAGCACCATTGCTTTCAGATAGGCTATGGTTACAGCGCGATATGATAGCTCCTGATATATCTCATCGTCGCTGAGTGCAGCCTCTTCGGCACATTGGTTTGATAGTCGCTGAGCCAATTCCAGAGCCTGTTTGCACTCAATGTGTCCTGTGGCAAGGTTCAGGTTGGCAATGTAGGGTTTCAGCTTTTCGGCATATTTCTCATCATATTTGCCATACACAAAGGGTTTGCTCTTGTCTTTTATTATTGTGCAGAAGTTTATGCGCGAGAGTGTGCCGTCAACGAGTCGTCCTTTGAAGAAGTTGATGCCTTTCTGAATGGTGCTGCTGGCGTTCCAGTTCCACCGCAGGTTCACACGTGCTGTTACGCTCTGAGTGCCCACACGCTCTTGTCCGTATTTTCCGTTGTCAAAGCACAGACAGATTATCTTGCCCACATCTTTTGTGCCGTTGGTCTGTAGCTGTTTCAGCAGGTCGAGCTCTTCAAGGTTGGTGTATAGATAGTGCTCACCAGCGTCTTTCATGCGTTGCACAAAGGCAGCGTTGGTCATGTCAGAAACAAGCACCTGCACGCAAAGGTCGTCGGGACGCTTAGGCTTTTCTTTGTTGGCGCCTTTTGTTTGTGTAGAGTCTTTCCATTCCTGTTCGCGCTTGCGGTTTATCTCATCGCGTTCCACAATGTCGGCAAGAATATATTCAATGGGCTTGTTCACAGCCGATTTTCCACTTGATTGTGCAGCCATGTTCACGCACATGAATGTGGCTTCTTTTTCAGTGCCGTCGATAAGCCAGAATTTCACGCCGTGCAGATGAGCAGCAAGAGCAGGAAAAACACCGTTTGCCACTGCTGGACGACACACCTCAGGCACATTCTTTGTAAGGTGTTGTATGAGAAACGGCAGTTTCTTAGGCATTTCAGGGGGGAGCGTGTTTTGATTTTCATCTTCGTTTTCGTTTTCTTGTTTGTGGCGTGCCATGGCAATGGCGTCTTTCACTACATTTGGCATCACCTTATATTGTGCTCTTTGGCATGCTGAGTCGATGGTGCGACGCCATTTGTCGTGGGCTTCGCCATAGGTGGGCAGTATCTGTGCAATCCAGTTAGGATCGTCGTCGCATATATAGCGCAGATAGGCAGCCATAGAGAAGATGAAGTTGTTTCGGCTGCCGTGTGCCGGTTTGCCGCCCAACCGTTCTTCAAGGCATGAAACGATTGTGGAGTAGGGGATGCCGTTGAAGGAAACGTCGCGGCCTCCCCCATCCCCCTCCGGTAGGAGGGGGCTAACCAACTTGCTGGCAACCTCACCCCGACCCTCTCCAAGAGGAGAGGGAGAATTAACTGCTGGCGCCTGTTTGCTTTCAATTTCGCTTGCGGCACTCTCCCTGCAGGGGAGAGCGGGGAGAGAGGTAAATAAGTCTTCATTAATAAACAGCCAGTAGTCTTCGGGCACAGCAAATGATAGGCGTGCCAGGTCTTTGGTGCATGCATCTACTTGCAGGTTCAGGGCGTGTGCATAATACGATTGTGCCTTAACAATGTCCATGCCCTGAGGCACAGGAAAGACCAGGCGTAGGCCTTTTGTTGATGGTGTTACGTGAGCCACGAGCAAGCCCATTTCTTTAGCCTTCTTCTCAATAGAAGCATACAGCTGTCGAGGCTCCTCCACGTGGTCAACATCAATCATTATCAGTCCGCTTGGGTGAGCACAGTAGTTTTTGCGCTTGCCCTCGTCAAACCATGCGTGCCAGCAGAATGCAGGCAGTTTGCGTTTCAACTCTATCTTGCCTTCGGCAATGAGTTTGCACTTCTCTTTTATATCCTTGCGAGAAATAATCTCGTAGAACAGCTGGCGGCTCACTTCCTGAGCCTTGCCAGCAACACTTTCGGTAAAGGAAAATTGGTACATGATTTCATACCTCTCTCCCCGCTCTCCCCTGCAGGGAGAGTGCCTCGCTTCGCTCATTAGCTGCTGACGGAATTAGTTAGTATTAACGAACTTAGCAAGTGGTTAGAGAGGATTTTGTTTAGTTAAACAATTAATTTGAACGTTAGTGAGGCTCCCTCCCTGCAGGGGAGGGCGGGGGGAGAGGTCAGTCCATCAACTGTTTTCTATCTGATATTATTTCGCCCACAACTTTTGAAACAATTCCCTGCATAGTGGTTTCTGTTTCTGTTCTGCACTCCACCACAGGCACTTTTATCTGTATGATGTAGTGTCGGCTGGTGCGCTTTATTTTGTAGTTCTCTCCATCAGAAATTCTTGTTACCAGCGGTGGCAGATACACATAGTTTCTGTTTTTGAACTCAGCGCAGCCGTTCTTGCTCACTTTCATAGTGCCTCGCATGTTCTGTTCCGTCACGAGTGTTTCTTCACTTGGCAGTCCGCTGTTAAAGCTGAAACCATTCTTGCTAAAAGTAGCAATACCTTCGATTTTAATTGTTTCCATAATTGTGTATATTTGAGAATTCTAATTTTGTCATTGCCTTTTCGTAAATTTGATGCACACAAGCCGATTTCATGCCGAGTGTCTGTGCTACTTGCTTAAAATCTTTCACTTCGCACTCAATGCCATACAACATTCTTATCACCTTGCGCTCCTTGCCGTTGAGCACAGCAATCATGCGATCTATTCTCATGAATTTCTCTTCGCGCACGGCAAGCATCCTCTCCGTGTTTTCTTCATCCTCAACAGGCATGCTTATTGCCTGTGTTTCGTCTTTATACACGTCGATGTCTTTGTTGGCAGTCTCTTCCTGTCTGATGGCACGCTGTACCATGTAGCGGCAGCAATCCTCGGCATGTTTTCTGAACTCAGCTGCACTTTTGCCTTTGAATTCTGCTGCAACCTTGCAAAGACCCAAGCAGGCTTCTTGTATAAGGTCGTCGGTAGTGAGTCCCTTTTTTCTGCCTAATGGAGCCCATTTCTTACCCATAATTATGGCAATATTCAGGCTGTTTTCTACCAGTTTTTGTTGTTCGCAGTTCAAACCCTTTTGTTTTTTTGCTGCGTTATTATTTTTCTTAGTCATAATTCTAAAATTTAATGTTCTTCATTCTATATATCGAAAAAAGTCGTTTTTGAGGTTTACCCGATGTTTACTCTGTGATTACTTTTCTGTTGTATCAAACAGATTATCAATGAGTTCAGAATAATCAGGAATCGCCTGTAATGTTCTTTTCTGTCTTAGTTGTTTCAGGGCATTCACCCCGAAAAGCTCACAGAGGTTTTTATCAGGAAAAGTTCTATTGCCCTTTACCCACACTTTTGCTTTCTTTCTTTTGCAAAATTTTCCATAGTCGCCGCAGAGCAAGCGCCCCATGAAATATGCCAGCAGAGTTTGGCTACCCAGCGTCCATTTCAAATGGCCGTCGTCTTGTGGTTGAATATAACCATTGCTTATAGCCTTGTTAAAGGCTTCTGAGTTGCGCATTTTTAAGCGCAGCAAATTGTTTACTTCCATGTGAAACTAAGTTTTGTGAGCGAGGCTAAAGGATTGTTGCATGCTTTACCCTGGGAATATCCTCCTCACGACTCAGCTCGGATTAAAGACCCCTCCACCTCCCCGTAGAAAGATTGAAAAATTGAAAGATTGAAAAATTGAAAGAATGAAAATTATCAGCTTGCTGATATAATATTTCCATATTTACATATCTCCATATTTCCATCTCCTGAGGGGAGAGATTTTATTTGTTTGCGTTTGTTAGTTTGAACTCCTGCCCTCTGGAGGGAAGGGTGAAAAGGGGCTAAAAAAAACACCCGCAACCATTTCTGATTACGAGTGCAAAGATATACGGTGCTTTATTTCTGCGCCGTTTAATACAAGTTTTACAAGTTCTTGTACAAGCTTGTACAAGCAATTACAAGTGAACTACAAGTATAATACAAAAGAAATACAAGTCCTTGTACAAGGAGTTCAATCTGTAGAGAGGCTTTTATACCTGCATATTCCAATTAGACTCCGATGGAGCGTAAAGTCCCATATCGTGTAGTGCTTTCCAAAGAGGGCGATGGCAGTTTTCCTTAGAAATCTTTTTCTCACTTACGTACCTATGAACAAGAGCTGTTTTCTGAGTGTTTTTCATGCCCCTGATAGCAAGCATAAACTCTTCGGCATATTGTCTGTCGTTAAAGCACATTACAAATGCAGTGGGCAATGCCAGTTCCTTGTTTTCTTCAGGCAAACACGCTGGCGTGGGGCTTGTGTTCACGTTTAACTCCTTCTTCAACGATTGACGCAACACCAGAGCAGACAGCAATTCCTTTTGCTTTACTCTGTTAATGTTTTTATAGAAAGCCATGTGCATTAGCTTGGCTGGAGAATCAATATATAGCGATAGGGTAAAAGGCATGTTCAGCAGCTGCAGATATATCTGATTAAGGTCGCTATTCATCTGTTCATTACTTACACTTGACGAATGCTGTTTCCTGCATATTTCGTTTAGATATAATTTCAGCTGTTTCCTTGCAAGAGCGCCAGAAACAAGTTTATTAAACCATTCTTCATATTCCTTTTCTCCTACACGCGAACGGCGGTGAGTAGATGCCCTTTCAAGATGTTCCTGCAAGCGCACCATATTTTTGTTCCCCTGTATTTCCAATTCAAAACAACAATCGTTGATAAGTTGTGTAGTCTCTGTGCTCATGTCATACTTGCAATTATCGCATATCAGTTGAACGCAATCTGCAGGCTGCATAACCCCATCATCGTTGCCCTTAATAATAGAAAGAAGTTCGTTAAAAGCATAGTTCAGAGTGTCAATCTCAGCCACATCATCAATAAGTGGATAAGTGTAGCTGAAATCATCCCAGCACAGCGAAGGTTGCAAGGGCGCAACATCAGTTGGTTCCACCTCAATAGCATATTTCAACAAGGCAGAACCCTCATCATTTGCCCTCACCACATGGTCAAACTCGATAAGACATCCTCGATTGCTGTTTTTAATGGCAGGCATAAGCCAGCGTTTATCATCAGCATTGATATATCCCACCTTTCCCCTACCTTTCATAACAAGCAGAGCCTCATGATCAGCAGGATTATTGCTTTCAGGTATAACCAGCAAATTAGGCTTTTCCTTTTCAAAAGCCATCAGCTGAGCCTCTTCACTCATACCTTCTGGGCGGAATTTCCACAAAGTCCCCACACGTACCTGTTTCTTGATTTTCATCCCCTTTTAGCAGTTTTTATTTTATTTTTCACGGTCTTAGCAACCTGAGTTAATTTATTAGCGCTACGAAATTACAAAAAATTGAGGTAAGTACCAAATGTGGAGTGGGGAAAGAAATGTGAAAAATGTTTAATGCTTCGTGCCTCTTAGTTTATAAACAATAACCCCACTGACTATCAGCATTAGGGCTGAAAATCAGTGGGGAGATGTTGTATTACAATACAAATATCGTTTCGTCGCCGCAGATATTGCGAACTTTCATTCGCAATGGCTTCTGGTCGCACTTTATGGTTGCATCCCAAAAGTCTTTTGTTTTATTACCGTTAAGAACAACGTAGCCCAAACGGTCAATCTTCACTTCTGCATCGCTGTGCCAAGTGGCTTGCTTGTTGGCTGTAGAGCTGTCGAGGCTGAGCCATTCAATTGTTTCAAGTCCTTCGTCGCTAATCTCTATAGGTTTAAAGGCTTTGTTTTTGGCTAATGCTTGCTGTTCTCCCTTCATGTTCACTTCCTGTATCTTGCGCAGTACACGGTCGCTGTGGAAACTCTTCATTTCAACCTTCCATCCTTTAAACAGGTTGTCTTGTGTTTCTGTTACTTCCCATTCTGCTTCATCTTCCACAACCACATCATCAAGAACCTGTTTCAAGTCACGCAGTTCAATTTCGATGGTAGTCTGATTGTTCTGCTCCTTAATAAACTGTTCAATCTCAGCTCGGTCTGTAATATCAATGTAATACACTATGACACGTTTGGTGTTGTCGGGAAGGTCGGGCAAAGCCTCGCGAATAATGCGATTCATCAGCGGTTTGTCGAGCAGACGTGTGCTGCTATCCATCAAGTTGGGCAGATAAACAGGCATCATGCCGTGTTTTGTATCTACTATGCTTCCTTCCCAGAACTTATCCAATGCATCTTCATTGCGCAGGCCCTTAATCAGACTCTTTAGCTTATCCATTGTCTGAACAGGATTGCGATAGAGCGAAACGCCATCTTTTATCTCAAGTACTTTGAACTCTGCTTTATCTGCCAATAGTCGGTCGCGTGCAGTTTGAATGCTATTGATGCCAATATCACAATGGATGAAGTTTCGCCCTAATTTATTGGCTACTGCAGAGGTTACACCGCTGCCACCAAAGAAATCGGCTACAAGCATGCCCTCATTTGAACTGGCCTTGATGATACGCTCTAATAGGGCTTCTGGTTTTTGAGTTGCGTAGTCAACACGTTGCGAATCAGTTGAAGCAATATAAGGTATTTCCCATACATCTTTTACCTTTTTCTCTGTTGATATTTCATAGATGATATTACCTTCTTCGTCACGAGCTCGCATGTTTTTACCATCTACTTTTACTCGCTTACTCTGTTTCACTGGCTCATCTCTTTCCTCTGTAACTACATTATACAAATACTCAGAATTCTTAGTGTAGCGGAAAATAGTATCATGTTCACACACAAAATCATGGGGGCTTGTAGTTCCACTCATTTTGTTTGTGTAGTGCCAAACTATCTCGTTCCTAAAGTTATCTTCCCCAAAGATTTCATCCATTAATATTTTTACATAATGCCCAATATGCCAATCCAGATGCACATAGATGCTTGCCTCGTCGCTCATGATGCTCTTTATTGCCATGAGGTTTTCGTACATCCAATTAAGGTAGCGTTCTTTGTCCCATACATCACCATACATTTTTTCTTCGAAGGCTTTCAACTCTTCAATATCAAGTTCGCTTTCAGCCTGAGCAATAGCTGCTGCCACCTTTGGATTGCGGCGGATATACACTTTCTTGGCATAGTCGGCACCACTGGCAAAAGGTGGGTCAATATACACCAAGTCAACTTGTATATCGTTGTCTTTCAGGTAGGCGCAAGCCGACAGACATTCACCACGAATAATCATGTTGTTGGGATTCTGGCCTATCTGCTCCTTTAGCTCCATCTCATAGAGGGGCATGCCACGTTGCACTCGTTCAACAATTTGGTCGTTGTCACGATAGCGCAACATTCGCTTTGTGCGCACAAAGTTGTTTAATACCGCCTGACCTTCAAGCGTATTTGGAAAATAGGGTATGTATTTAATTGCCATAATAATCTGTTAAGTTCTTTAATCTTGTATAAAACCAATTAGCCACAAAAACACGCATGATGTTGATATTAACATTAATGGCTATGTCGCTATTCAGAATGCCTGAGAGCATGGCCAGTCCTTGCTCCGTAAAGGCATAGGGGAGATACTTAGTGTGTTGTCCGCGTCCGTTCTTTAAGATTCCAATTTGGAATTTTAGAAGTTCCCATTCTTCTGTTGTCAACTGAAACATGAAGTCTGATGGAAATCTTTTTATGTTTCTTTTTACGGCTTTGTTCAAGTTACCTGTAGTAACTTGATACAATTCAGCCAAGTCGCGATCGAGCATCACGCGTTGGCCTCGTATCTCGTAAATCCTGCTTTGTATGGTCTGTATATCGTTCATTGCCTATAGGAATTTACACGTTAAAGAAATTTTTGATAGCAGCAAGTGTTTTCTGACGTCGCTGCTCTGCGGTAATGGTGTCCTCTAAGTAGAGAAAGTCGAAACGCTGGTAACCAAACTTGTCGTTGTTCTTCTTAACGAACTCTGACATGAAGTTGAGTTTATCCTTGAACTTGGCTGCAAAGCCCTCGCCCTTAGTCTCGATGATGATAACCTTGTCTATTTGCTTGTGTTCATTTCGGCTGAGCAAAAGGAAATCTGGTACGTATCTGCCTATATATCGCCAATTGTTTCCAACACGTTTGTAGCAATCAATCTTAAAATCGGTGAGTGTGTCATCGCCGTTGAAATATATTTCCAACGCCTTTTCATTAATGAGCGGAAGAATCTCCTGAGACAAGAAGCGTTTCTCCAACCCACTATCAAAGCGGTAGGGCAAATAGTGGTAGGTTTGACTACGCTCAGGATGCGGATCTGCTTTTGGATTGCGTAGCGATGAAACATCTATGCCCATAGCCTCAAGTTCTGCAATCTTAGCTTTCTGTTCTGCTGTCAACTCTTGCTGAGGAGGCTTTTCATCCCACTCCATAATCTCGTGAACGGCTTGTTGGTCGGGGTAAAAACTCTCGCTATCCTCAATAGGTGATGTTAAGCGCTCAATCTGTAGTAAACTGGCATGTTCGGGCAAAATTTCCTCTTTCGTAGTAAAGTCTCGCTGAGGTGCAAAAGCTTGGCGGATAAGCGAGCGTATGCGCTGATGGTCGTATTTTCTGTTCTCTATCAGCATGCCATCTTTCTCGGTGGTAATCTTTGCGAAGATGGATTGCAACTCTGGTTCACACTTTTTTAAGTCGGCTACTGTTACCATGCCGAAACTCTCTTTAGCAATTTGGTGAACCCACCAACGGAATGATGTGTGAATCTCCACTGTGTTTTCTTGCTCTACAGAAGAAATTATATTGCCTTCCATATCCTGCTGATGAATCAGAGAAATATCCGCCAAGGCCAGAATGTCCTTGCTTTGCAATCGCAGGGCAGGGTTGTTTGCCTCGTCAATGATGAGGTTTTCATAGCTCACTTTTAGTTGGTAGAAGTCTATTGCTGGCACCATCAAACGTTCCATTCGCGAGAAGCGGTCTATTGGTTTATGCTCCCAATTAGTCTTTTCAGAAAACTCTTTCAGTGTGATATTCTGCTGTTGCTGCAACTGGCGGTTTAGTTTGTCGGCATTGAACTCATTGAGCCATATTAAGGCTGTTTCCTGCTCGTTCTTTGTTACCTGACGCAGACAGCGGCAAGAGGTTTGAAGCACCATATTAGTGGGACAAACTCCCTTTTGTGGCAGAATAACGCCAGTAAGACTCTTGCAGTCCCAGCCCTCTTTGCCAATCTGCACGAGGAGCACTATCTTGTATTTTGAGATTGATGTGTCGAGCGATGCAAAAGCCGTCTCTGCACCTTCGTGCTGCGGATACTGTTTATTGCCACCATGATAAGCCAGAATAGTGTCTGTGGGGTTCAGCCCATATGATGTCACAATCTCGGCTACTAATGGATAGATGCTTTCTTCGAGCGTTTCTATCTTGCCACAATATATAGCCAATTTAGCACAAGTGCCGTTGGCATATATTGTGTCACGATATTTGTCGAGAAATTCGCGAACACCATTGGCCACAATCGTATGGGTATCATTGTCCTCAAACTTGACAACAGGATTTTTCAGGAAGTTGCCAATGCCCTCAACCAACGGGTAGTAATACACAACGTTGGCAAGGTCGGTATTCTTTATCGTCAGTGCATTAGATAATTTCAAGGGTTCAGCTTTATCCAAATAAGGTGTTCCTGAAAAACCAAGCACAGAATTGAACGAATGTTTCTCTGTCCACTTGTTCACTACCTGACGGAGTTTTATTTCACCGTCGGCAGCATGATGCACCTCGTCGATATAGATAGCAAGGTGGGGGATAGAGCCGATAATCTCTCGCAACTCGTTTGACAATTCCATACGTTTCATTTCTTTTTCTGAGTAGAGCGATGGGGCTTGGTCGTTTTGAATGCGGTCGAGGATAACCTTTTCGGCATTGGTTATAGCTACCAGTCCCTTCAAGTCTTCAAGAGGCTGGTGGTTGTTGATTTTCTGTGCATTGGGGTTCTTGATGATGTTGCTATTTTTGCTTGTTTTCTGTTCATCAAGAATCTCGAATTTGATAAGGCGGCGCAATTCTGTAGCCGATGGCTCAGGGATAATCCATGAAGGATCGAATTCTTTGATGTGTTTCAAACTGGGAACAATAGATGACTTCAATCCCGATGGTGCCATCACCATAAAATTGTGGGCAAAGGCAGGATTGTCGGGTTCGTTCTGGGCGAAGTAGAGGTCAAGATATATGAATGCCGCCATGAGGTAAGTTTTACCAGCTCCCATAGGCAGACTAAAGAGGTAGTCGGTGTAAGTAACACCGTAGAATATCTTCTGGAATGTAGTCTCGTAGTCGATTTCGTTGGCATGTTGCTTTATGTATTGTTCCAACTCAGGAGCCAGCTGTTTGCCTTTTTTATCTTTCAGGCGAGAATACTGGAACAAAGCCACTGCTGCCTTGTTGGTTTTGAAGATTTCACGAGCAGTCTCTGTTAGTTCTACCTGTCCTATGTTGGTATCGTTGAACATACCATCTACAAAGAGCCGCCATAGTGGTTGGTTCTTACAGGCAATTTTCAGAAACAAATATGTTTTGATGGCCTCTAACTGAGCATCACGCATCATGCCTCGCTGCACAATATATTGTAGCAGTTCCTTTATGGTGCAATCATCAGATTTCAGCCATTCGTTACGTTTTCTTTCTATGAGTTTATAAAACATGTTTTGAGTTTTGTAAGTCGTTCTCCCTGTGATATACCATTGTGACGGTGGTATAGTAATGGAGGTTGACTTCTAATTGTGGCGAATTCGCTATAATTCGTATTAAGATAAAATTTCTCCAAAGGTAATAAAAATCTATGAAAGTTGTGATGAATGTATGTGCAAATTTTATTGTTATGCTGTTATGTTATGCTTGGCATTAATTAGGGTGTTATTGTATAACTAATTGAATATCAGCGGTTTGTGTTCTTGTGCTTCGCTTTGAGGCATAACATAACATAACAGCATAACAATTAAAATGGACACGCTATACAGAGAGTGAACAGAGTTCTATTTATATATATATTTATAAATATATATATAAATAGTATCTTATGTTAAACTGCTCATTACTCAAAAGGTGTGTGCGCATATTTAATTGTTATGTTTGTTATGTTATGCCAATTGCTTTCTCAAGCATACTGATTTAGTTTGCTTTTACCAAGGATAGTTTTTACTGTTTCACCCGACTTAGTTGACGCTTTATCTGGAAAAGTTGAGCTTATCCTTCTACTCATAAAAGCGATTTTATGAAAAAAACAATGCAAAAAAACTTTTTGTAACTGGTTGTGTATCTGTAAGTTGTGAGGATTGAGTAAACATCGGGTAAACCCTAAAAACAGCATTTTTGAGTATATATAGTGAAGAGCGATTGATTTTAATCTTTGAAGTTTGAACTTTGATGTTTGATCATTATGATTACTTTTTGTTTGAACGGCTCAAAAGTAGTAAATCAAATCATAAACTTCAAAATTCAATGTTCAAATCTCAATGATATAGACTCAATATAGACGCAATATAGAGAAAATAACTTGATGTTTAACAATTAAAACTTAACATTTATGGCAACAGTTGACACAATCGATGTAGTAACCGGACTTCATGGCAAGTATGGTTCTAACCGCAAAGACTACTTTGCAACAAACACAAGTAGCAAGAAGATTCGTCTGGCACGACTCAACAACCCTTACAAGGGTCCTGCTACCGAGAAGCAGTTGGCTCACATGGAGTCGTTCAAGAGTAAGGCTCTCAAGGCTTCGGCATGGCTCAATGCCAACAAGCCATCAGAGGCTAACGGCGAAAAGGGTACCGAGGCATACCAGCTCGCACAGCGCATTAAGCGACAGTTGGCACTGAGCAACGTGCGTCAGGTGGTGTGCAAGTATATGGATGAGGAGGGAAATGTGAAGCTGCCAACCTCACCCCAGCCCTCTCCAGAAGGAGAGGGAGAGCAAACTGGCGGCGGTGGCAGCACCAACCCAACTCCAAACCCATCAACCGGAGGCGAGGACAACGGAGGCGAGGAAGGTCCTTCCCTCTAAAGACCCTACCCATCCTTCAATGGTCTTTACACCCCCTTCGATTACTTCCCTTTGGTCAGTGGGTCTTCGACAAATCTCCCCCGTTCCCGGGGGACAGGAACCTCGTGAGGGGAGGAGTCGTTTAAGCTCAAATTAATTGTTTAACTTTAAAAAAAAATCCTCTCTAACCACTTGCTAAGTTCATTAATACTAACTAATTCTGTCAGCAGCTAATGAGCGAAGCGAGGCACTCTCCCAGAAGGGGAGAGCGGGGAGAGAGGTAAGTAACTTTATGAAAAAAGAAACTTGGAAAATGATTATTCAGCTGGTGATATCTGTTCTCACCGCTGTAGCCACAACGCTTGGTGTTACAAGCTGTATGTAATCTCCCTTCCCTTATGAAGGGAAGGGTTGGTGAAGAGTTGGATTTCTCCCTTCCCTTATGAAGGGAAGGGTTGGGGAAGAGTTGGAAAATGAAGCGTACTCATTAAGGGTGCCCAACTCCACCCGTCCTCCCCTTCATAAGGGGAGGCGTACTCATTTTTAGTTGACAAGTAGTATCCTTTATTATTTTGCAATGCGAATGAAAATATTTCTTGGTTTACATTTTTTTTGTATTTTTGCTTGTAAAATAATAATCGATGGCATGAAAGAAACAAAAACCACAGATAATCCGTTTGCTCTGCCAAAGAATCCTTCTATGAAACGCAGGGCTAAGTTCAACGACTATCATGACCGTAGAATGTATATGATTACTATGGTTACTGAAGGACGGAGAAAACTTTTTGGTGAGGTTATTGGCGATCCCAATGTTGAAATTGGAAAGCCCAACAGCCCACATATAGAGCTGACGGAATGCGGAAAAATGGTGGAGAAATGTTGGCGGGAGATTACTCTTCATGAACCAGCTGTGAGTGCAGGCTATATTCAGCTTATGCCCGATCATTTTCATGGCATTCTCTTTGTGAGAAAAGACATGAAAAAACATTTGGGCGATGTGCTTCGTAGCTTTAAAATAGGCTGCAACAAGGGCTTTAGGGCGTTGGGTTCTTTGCCGTTGGGTTCTTTGTCAAGTTCTTTGTCGTATTACGACAAAGCACTAAACAAAGCACTAAACAAAGCACTAAACAAAGCACTTAACAAAGAACTTGACAGGAAGCACGGGCTGCTTTTTGAGCGTGGCTACAACGATAAAATTCTTTATGGTGAGGGGCAACTGGCACGCTGGGAAAACTACCTGCGTGATAATCCTCGTCGTCTTTTAGTTAAGCGCATGAATCCTGATCTTTTCAGGGTGCGACGTGGAATAAATGTGGCTGGTATGCGCTTGGATGCTTTAGGTAATTTGTTTTTGCTTTCAAGGCCAGAGATAAACCAAGTGCAAGTGAGCAGAAAAGCTACTGAAGAACAGCTGGCTCAATATAAAACTTTTTTTCTGGAAGCTGCACAAAGGGGAGCTGTTGCTGTTTCTCCAGGTATTAGTAAGGGAGAGAAGGCTATTCTCAGAATGTTATATGATATGAAGTCTCCTGTTATAGTGTTATTACAGAATGGCTTTGGACAGTTTGCTAAGCCTGGCGGTGCATTCTTTGATGCTTGTGCAGATGGCAGATTGCTTTTGCTTGCACCTTGGGAATATGACAGTGAACATGAAAAAATTACACGTCAACAGTGTTTGCTACTAAATGAAATTGCGAGGCGCATAGCGCTTCGCAATGTTTGATGCGTATGTAAACTAAACTCGTCTTTTACGCCTTGTGCTGCTCTTTGTTTTGCCCACAGAAAGGCTCTCGAGCATGGCTTTCTGCTTTAGGCGCTGATAGTTTTCGGATGTGAAGCCTTGCTTGGCGATGTCGCTAAGCAGCTGCATCTTGAAGTCGTAAGATTGCATGAGATCGGGCACGAGGGTGTTGAGGCGTTTGGCAACAGCCTTGTTTTCAGTTTTCACCTGACGTGTGCGGTCGATGGTGTCTTTGAGGTAGCGTTTCAGCGTGGAGCGGAAATAGTCGCAGCTCTTTTGTACACGTTCAAGGAATGGTGCTTCGTGCAGCTGTTCATCGGTCATTTTCTGAATGAGCATTGTCCACTTGTATGCCACAAGGTTTAGCTGTTCCTGCAGACTCTTTAGTGTTGCCTTGTGAAAGAGTGTGAGTTGTGGAAACTGGTGGGAGAAGTTTTCGATGAACAGTCGCATTAGGCGGTCTTCATTCTGCATCACCTCGGTGAAGTTGAACAGTTCCAGCAGTTGGTGGCGCATGAAATTGCGCTTTAGCTGTGGCAGTTGGTTGATGCTCTCGGCTGCTGCTATGTGCTGGTGACTGATGTAGCTTTCCACACGCACATCGTTTATGATGGCGTGTTGCGATAGTTTTGAGGCAAGAACAAGTCCTTCGAGGGTTCTGCAGCGCGAGAGTGCCACATACACCTGTCCTGGTGCAAAGGAGCGCCCTGCATCTATTATGGCGTGTTCGAAGGTGAGTCCCTGACTCTTGTG
>DGRY01000160.1:0-1676 GCA_002391185.1 Prevotella sp. UBA4376 | reverse complement strand
CATGCCAGTCGCAGTGGAAATTGTGAGAAGGTG
The DNA here is from genome assembly GCA_002391185.1 of Prevotella sp. UBA4376. GTDB lineage: Bacteria > Bacteroidota > Bacteroidia > Bacteroidales > Bacteroidaceae > Prevotella. The sequence goes on along the minus strand of DGRY01000160.1, from coordinate 1,643 downwards.
CCTTGTATTTCGGTTTCTATCTCGTTGGTGGTGGGGTTGACAACGTATTTTGCGTTTTCCCACACTTGTGGCGTCACCTCAATCACATTTCCGTCGTCGGGGCAGCGCACGTATATTTTCTTGGCGTCGAGCGATGTAACGACGCCTATCTTGCCGTTGTAGTATTCGCCCTTGGGGTCGTTCTTAATGAACATCACCTGTGCGCCCTTGCGCAGGGTGAGCTGTTTGTCGGTGGGGTAGGAGTATTCGGGAAAGTTGCCATCAACATTGGCATTGTATTTAAATTCGGGCTTGTCGAGACGTGCCAGTTCGTTGTCGTTGTATCTGTCGGCAGTGGCGTTGTGTGTGGTTAGGCGTATGTAGTGTTGCTCGGCAGTGGGGCGAAACTCTGGCTGATAGCGCTCATTGAGCTTTGCAAGGTCGTCGGCTGATGGGTTGCCCACGCGAATGTGGTTGAGCAGTGTGAGAAATTCGGCGTTCTGCTGTCGATACACCTTGTTGAGTTCTATTGTTACGTAGCTTATCTGGCGTAGTGCCTTAGAGCCAAAGAAATAGGGTGTGTCGTAATAAGCTTCGAGCATTGCTGCCTCCTCGTTGGTTACAACAGGAGTGAGCTGCTGAAGGTCGCCAATCATAAGTAGCTGCACACCGCCAAAGGGTTTGGTGTGGTCGCGAAAGCGTCGCAGAACAGAGTCGATGGCATCAAGCAGATCGCTTCGCACCATTGAAATCTCGTCGATGATGAGAAGGTCGAGCGAGCGAATAATCTTGCGCTTGTCGTTGCTAAAATCAAACTTGTTCTTGATAATGGTGTTGGGGATGAATGGCGATAGTGGCAATTGGAAGAAAGAATGTATTGTTACTCCACCTGCATTGATTGCTGCAACGCCTGTTGGTGCAACCACAACCTTGCATTTTGATGTGTTTTCAACAATGCGTTTCAGAAATGTAGTCTTGCCTGTTCCTGCCTTTCCTGTTAGGAATATGCTGGTGTTGGTGTGTTCAACAAATTGCCAGGCGAGTTCTATTTCTTTGTTTTCTTCTTCCATTTCGTTTATTTCTTTATTTTCTGTGTTTTGAACGTGTAATGACCGTTAATTGAGCATTAATTGGAATTAATTATATCATAAAATTATACGATAAATTAACGGAAAATTATACGGAAACTCTATTTGAGATAAAGCTATTTGAATAAACAATGCCCCGGCAAAAACTGCCAGGGCATTGTGAAATATAGATAGAGTGATTGTTTACTCTGCAGCTGCTTCTGGCTCAACAGCAACGAAGTCCTTAAGGTCTTCAGCGTTGAATGCCATGATGTAAGCGTGCTGACCGATAACATTCTCCTCAGCCATGCGCACGAATACGTTAGCGCTCTTCTTGAAGAGTTCAGGAGCCTTAGAAGCATCGTCGAGGATGAGAAGTGCCTCGATGATTTCGGCTGTCATGTTGTAGAGACGACGACCAAGGAAGTCGTGTTCGTCCTGATTAGCATCAGCCTTAACTTTCTCAACAGCCTCTTCGTAGAGAGCAACGAGTTTCTCAACACGTGCCTTCAATGGCTTCATGCTGTCAGAAACCTCAGCCTCAAGCATTTCCTTCATGATCTGGAGGTATGTGCCGTTAGTGATGTAGCGGATAGC
>DGRY01000043.1:10794-18078 GCA_002391185.1 Prevotella sp. UBA4376 | reverse complement strand
AAAAATCCATTCATACACTAGAAAATAAAGTGCTGATGCACCAGTGCGCAATTGCGCAAAGGATATCAAAACAAAAAGCCTCACCATCTCTAGCACGAAGCAAGCTTTGCTAGTGAATATTGAAAAATATCACAGACTGAGCGTTTGCTGTCAGCGTAGCTGGTGCAAACAAATAGCGAAGCGAAGTAATATTGAATAACGGACAAACAATCTGTGACTATTGGCTCGTAATTGATAAATAGGTTGATATTTTTTGCGCTTATTCGCGCAATTGCGCATCAGCGCCTGATTTTCTTAAAAGACGAAAGGCTTTAGCCTGATGAGTTTATGTTATAGACTGTTGAAAACTTGTTTTCATAAAGGCTGAAACATAAATTCATCATAAGAGCAGAATGCTCTTTTCGTCTTTATTTTCTTTTATATTAAGAGAAATATACAGAGTATATTCACTTACGAAACTTCAGATATTTAAATCTTTTCTTCTGCTCGGTCGATGATTACTTCGTAATTAATTAAAGCACAGGGTGCTTTAATTCTTCCTTCTTCCTTTCATAGTTACGATTGGGATGAGCATTTCTTCCATGGAGATGCCACCGTGTTGGAATGTGTCGCGATAGTAGCTCACGTAGTAGTTGTAGTTGTTGGGGTAGGCGAAGAAGCTGTCGTTGGTGGCAAACACGTAGCTTGTGCTAAGGTTGGGGGCGGGGAGATGTGCTTTGTGCGGGTCTTTGATTGTGAACACCTGTTTGGAATCGCAGTTGAGGTTCTTACCTAATTTATATCTTAGGTTGGTGTTGGTGTTGCGGTCGCCAATGATTTTTACGGGCTTTGATGCTCGTATGCTTCCGTGGTCGGTGGTTATTATTACTTTATAGTCGGTTTGTGAGAGGTAGCGCAGCAGTTCTGACATGACAGAATGACGGAACCAGCTCAGGGTGATGCTTCGGTATGCACTCTCGTTGTTTGCCAGCTCACGCACCATCTTGCTCTCGGTGCGGGCATGTGAGAGCATATCGATGAAGTTTACCACAACAACATTGAGGTCGTATTGCTTCAGGTCGTTGATGTGTGCCATGAGTTTGTCGGCTCCCTGTGAGTCGTTGATTTTATGATAGCTGAAGGTGTCGTGTCGGCGGTAGCGTTTTATCTGTGTTTCAATCAAAGGTGCTTCGTTGAGGTTCTTTCCTTCTTCCTCGTCTTCGTCAACCCATAGTTCTGGGAACATTTTCTCGATGTCCTCGGGCATTAGTCCGCTGAATATGGCATTTCGTGCATATTGTGTTGCGGTGGGGAGTATGCTCATATAGATATTTTCTGTAATGTCGAACTGGTCGCCTATCTCGCTTGCCAGCATGCGCCATTGATCGTATCTGAAATTGTCGATGACAATGAGGAACACTTTCTCCTTGTTGTCTAACGCGGGGAAAACGTAGGTCTTGAAAATGTCGGGACTCAACGTGGGACGTGGAGCATTGAACGTTTGCATCCATTCCATATAGTTTTTGGCTATGAACTTTGCGAATCCTTGGTTAGCTTCTTCTTTTTGCATGTTGAGCATTTCAATCATGCTGCTGTCGGTGGAGCTAAGTTTTAGTTCCCATTGCACCAAGCGCTTATAGATGTTAGTCCAATCTTGCCATGTGCTACAGTCCATGATTTGCATAGCGATGTTTTGGAAGTTTTGCTGGTATCCGCTTTGTGTCACCTCGGTTTCTATTTCCTTGTGGTGAATATTTTTCTTTAGCGATAGCAGTATTTGACTTGGGTTAACGGGTTTGATGAGGTAGTCGGCTATTTTGGCTCCAATGGCTTGGTTCATGATGTTTTCCTCTTCGCTTTTGGTAACCATCACTATTGGTGTGGCAGGTTGTATTTCTTTTATCTCCTGCAGGGTTTCCAAACCAGTTAGTCCGGGCATCATTTCATCGAGGAGCACTATGTCGAATGTTTTTTTTCGGCACATTTCTATAGCGTCAGCTCCATTGCTCACGGTGCTCACGTCATAGCCTTTGTTTTTCAGAAAGATGATATGAGCTTTTAAAAGCTCAATCTCATCGTCAACCCATAATATGTCTCCATTGCTCATATTTAAAATCCTTCTAAGTCGTAGTATTCATCGTCCAGGTCAATCTGTTTCACAGGTTGTTTTACTGGCTTTTTATTTTGTTCGGTTTTCTTTGGTTCTGGTTTCTTTGGTTCTGTCTTTTTGGGGGCTGCCTTCTTTGGTTCTGCCTTCCTTGGCTGCTGGTTGTTATTTGGCAGTTCAACCTTCCTTGGCTGCTGGTTGTTATTTAGCAGCAGTTCGGGTGTTTCGGTTGTTACGCTTGTTTCGTCAGCAGGGAGTTCTTCTTCCTCCTCGTTGGTTATTATTTCTAATGGTTCGTTGAGCATGTTGTTGCCCTTTAATTTAAGTGGTGCAAAGTGTTGCTCATAGAACTTGGCATAGTCGTCGTAGCTATATTGCTGTCCCACAAGTTGCAGGTTCTTTTCGCTTATGATAAATGCGCGCGCTTTCTTTGTTTCGTTCATGATGGCTGTCTGCTGATGCAGTTGCTGACTATATAGAAGTGCCTCGTCGAAGTTTTGGAATCCGCTTACGCGCATCTGGTGCACATCGCCAAGATTTTCTTTCTCGATGTTGAAATTGCGCACCATGTAGCTTGTGAAATTATAGCGTGCCAGTTCGAACAACAGTTGATTTTCGTTTATGCTGTCGGGATTATACACCCACATGAATACAAAGCTGGTGTCGGGTTGTGCCGACAGACTGATGTTTTTTATTGAGTCGCTATCGTTGAGAACTATTTGTCGGCGTTGCCATACATCATCAATATCAAATTTTCCCACGTGTATTCGTCGACCTTCTTTCACACCGTTGATAATCATTCCTGCCATTTCGCTTAGCTTGCTTTCGGGGAATGTTTTCACCAGTTCGGTCATGCCATCGACACAGTCTTTGATGTTGCCCTCGTTAAGTTTGTTGAGCGATGCGATGAAGATGAATTTGTCGCGGTTTTCGCCTTGTTTGAATCTTGTTTCGGATATGTGGGCGTTTCCTCTCACCTCGTCGTATCTGCCTGCTTTGAATGCTTCGTATGTGGCTGCATATAGCGAGTCTTCCAAATGTTCACCTCTTATGGCATTCTCCTTGTAATAAGGATCGGTGAGCAGTTTGGTCCATTGGTTGTCGGGGTGTTTGCTTTTGAGCATATCAACATAGGTTTCGGCTTTGGTCATGTTGCCTTTGCGTGCATAGAGCAGGTAAAGATGATAATATACATCTGCCATGTTGGGGTAATCAGGGAAATCGCGAAGCAGACGTGTGAATGTTTTCTCGCTCAACGGCAGGTTGTTGAGCTTGTCTTTGAATATCACTCCAGCGTTGAACAGTTCATTCTGTAACAGTTGATTGCTTGCCGAAAGCTGTTCTGGGGTGAGGGGTATCTGTGCCAGATAGTATTCGCGTTTCAGCGGGTTGTTGCGTGCCGAATCGAGTTTTTCGGTTTCGGTTTCTGAAACATTGTTTATGCTGTCAGGCTCGGTGTTTGATGAATTGCTGGCAGCTAAATCAGCGCTGACAACTGTTTTGTTGGAACGTTGCCAGTTGTCTTTGTTTTCGCGCTTTCCCCACAATCGCATGAAGGTTTCTTTTCCTTGGCTTACTGCCATTGGGTTGTAGAAATACCATGTGGCAGGGGCATTGGAGAGATTGGTAACTTTGATTTTTTTTGAGTTATTGGAGAAATCGGAGTGTTCTGAGTTATCGGAGTTTTCTGAAAAATCAGAGTTTTCTGATTTTTCACTTTTTATTTTTTTCTTATAGGCGGCAATGGCTCTGTCGATGGCGGCATTGCGGTCTTTTTCATTCATCTTTGCCAATGCCTGCAGCGAATCCTGCAGCTCTATGGCATTGGTATGTGGCACCAGTTCATCGAGCACTTTTGATCGCTCTGATAACTGTTCATAGTCTTTTCTTTCTTTGTTGAGCAAGCCTAATGCTTCGTTGTAGCAACGACTTGCATCGGCGAATTTTTCACGTTCCCAGTATATGTTGCCCAGTTTAAGCAGCAACACGCCTTTTTCGATACCGTTTCGGGCTGATTTTTTGTTGCCCATTTCATAGGCAGCAATGGCTTTCATGGTGTCGCGCTCGGCAAGGTGAATGTTGCCCATGGCATAGTAAATCTGGTCAAGATAGTTTTTGTTGTTGTCGTTGGCAGCCATCTGTCGTAGTTTGCTCACCATTTTTTTCGATTGTCCTCTTGCCATTACTTCGGTCATGGCTATTCGGGCATTGAATGATATTTCGTATGGTGGGTTTAGCCTTACCACATGTTTGAAAGCCTTGTAAGCTTGCTGTGTTTTGTTCATCTCTTTGTAGACCTGTCCTAACAGATACCATTCGCGTGCTTTCTGTTTGCGTCGCATCTCGTGCTTTATAACCTTTCTGAGGTATTCGGCACCCTTGTTGTAGTTGGCTGTGCTGATATAGTAATCAGCCAGGGTGTAGTCCCATTCTTTTTGTGCTCGCCAGTCGAGCGAATCGCGCATGATGTTTCGGATAACATCTTCGGCATCATACATGTTGGCTTGCTCCACGTATGTTTTTGCGAGCCATGCACGTGCTTTCTGATATATTGCTGGCTGAGTTTCGTAGAGTCGGCTCATGTGTGAAAAGGTAGAAATGGCTTCGTCGAATTGACCCGAATAGAACTGTGCACGTCCCATGAGCAGCCACACCTTCCAAAGGAATGGATTGTATTCTCTTCTGTTGAGCCATTCACGATCGCGTTCGGTTTTGCGACGGTTCTTATCCCATACGGGGCGTCGTGTTATGCTGTGCAGCTTAATAGCTTTCTCGCATTTCTCTATACTTCTTTGGAAATTAGCCATTCCCAGGTTGGTTGATGTTTTGTTTCCAACTGTGTAGAGTGGTATTATCTCGGTGAAGTTGTCTTTGTTGCCGTTCTCTTTTTCCAATGCTCCATCTATAAAGGCTTGCGAACCGTTATAGTAGATGTTGTACTTTGTGTTGAAGGCATGGAAGAATCTCGACTTGGCTGTGTTCTTCTGGGTTGAGCAGCTCCACAACAGCCAAGTAGTTAGCAATAGCAAGAGGGCGATATGCAACTTATGTTTTTTCACGCTTTGTTAACAAGATGTTTATATTGTTTTATTAGTTTCATGGCAGCAAACACCATTATGCTTACAAAGATGATGCTTGCTCCGCTTGGCACATTAAGCCAGTAGGAAATTGCAAGTCCGGCAAGACAGTCGAACCAGCCTATCACTATGCTCCAGATGATGATGCGTTTCATGCTGAAGGTGAACAGGTTGGCTGTCATCTGTGGTATTGTGAGCAGGGAAATGGCAAGAACAATACCTACCATTCGCAGTGTGGAAACTATCGTGAGGGCTATCAGCGCCATCATGAGATATTCTATCTTACTTACGGGAAGTCCCTGTGAACGGGCAAAATTGGTGTCGAAGGCAATGCTTTGTATCTCGTGGAAGAGTAGTGTGAACAAAGCAATAACCACAATGGCGAGTGTGCCCAGCACAATGAGATCGGTTGAAGCTATTGTGAGGATGTTGCCAAAGAGAAACGAAGGCAGATCGGGCATGAATCCTGGTGTGAGGAAACAACAGATGATGCCTATGCTCATGCCTAATGTCCACACAAGGGCTATGGCTGAGTCTTCACGAATGTCGTTCTTGTTTCCCATCCATTGTACGCCGAAAGCACTCAACACAGCAAAGATCATTGCTGAAATGATAGGGTTGATGCCTGTGAGCACACCTATGCCTATGCCTCCGAACGAGGCATGGGTGATGCCTCCGCTAATGAATACCAGTCGGCGGGTAACGATGTAGGTTCCTATGAACCCACATAAAATGCTTGCCAGGAGGCTTCCTATTAGAGCATTCTGAAAGAATGTGTATTGAAATATTTCTATCATTCGGTTAATGTAATGAACTCGTCTTTTATTTGGTTTGGCATGTTGATGCCTCGAAGGATGAGACTGCGGTTCCAGCCTTTCATCTCTTCTGGTCGCATGGTGAGCATCACCTCGGAGAATTCTTCGGCTTCGTCGTCGGTATATTCATCTGATGGGCGACCTTTGTAGCGGTCGAGTTCCTCATCGTTGTAATATTCTATCTCTTTGGTTGCTGCTTCCATCATACATTCTTGCTCGCAACGCTCGTCTTCGCCATTGCAGGTGGCACAGTTGCCAGCTGCAGGCATTACAATCTCGTCGGGTTCCCCCTTCTTTGTTGTAGCCTTGTGTATCAAGGCGGCAACAACTCCGAGCAATAATAGTGCAATAATAGTTATAATTGTAAAGATCATAATCTAGCACGCAATGCGTAGCATTGCTAAATGACAAATGATAAATGATAAATGATAAAGAAGCGCAAAGCGCTATTGAATATTGAATATTGAATGCCTACGGCATATTTTAATTTGTAATTGAATAATTCAACATCGCACGAAGTGCGACTAACTCCTAATTCCTAATCCCTAACTCCTAATTCTTAAGCGGTTGGCTCTCCCTCTCCTTCGGAGAGGGTTGGGGTGAGGTTAAACCCCGCCTTCTTCAGGTCGTCCCAGTATTTGGGGTACGATTTGCTCACCACTTCAGGGTTGTTAATTCTCAGTCCTGGGAACTTGAATGCAGCTGGTGCAAAGGCAAGCGCCATGCGATGATCTTCGTAGGTGTCAATTGGTTCCATACTTGCTTCGCAAAGCTCTCCGTCCCAGATGAGTTCGCTATTGTTGGCATCCTTGATAACATAGCCCAATTTCTTTAGCTCGTTCTTTAGAGCCTCTATGCGGTCGGTTTCTTTTATCTTGAGACTTGCCAATCCTGTGAAATGAAACTTTATGTTCATCATGCAACAGCACACCACAAAGGTTTGTGCAAGGTCGGGCGAACCTGAGAAATCGTATTCCAAGCGTGGCAGCAGACATGGCTGGCGTTTCAGTGTTACTGTTGTTGGAACACCTTGTTTCTTGCTCTCGAAATGAGTTTTCACGCCTAAGAGCGAAAAGATGTAGCGCACAACCGAGTCGCCTTGTTTTGAGCCGTCCATAAGTCCTGTGAGCTTTATGCTTGCCTCGCTGTCGTTGCATAGTGCCATTATCTCGTACCAATAACTGCTGGCACTCCAATCGCTTTCTATGTAGTAGTGGCGGTCTTTGTATGGAATAGGCTTCACGGTAACGGTGTCAACATCGCTCCATTCGGCATCGGCTCCAAACTCACGCATTGTCCATAGTGT
>DGRY01000043.1:10017-10691 GCA_002391185.1 Prevotella sp. UBA4376 | reverse complement strand
TCAAGACCGTTCTTCAAGGCAGGACCAATCATGAGCAGAGCTGAGATGAACTGTGAACTAATGTTCCCCGGAATGTCGAGATGCCCGCCATCGAGTGCCTTGCCCTTTATGTGGAGTGGGGGATATCCCTCTTCGCCCACGTATTCTATATCTGCCCCCAGATAGCGAAGTGCATCAACAAGAATGCCTATGGGGCGATGCTTCATTCTTTCGGTACCCGTGATAACGTGTTCGCCTTCGTTCACGCTAAGATAGCAGGTCATAAAGCGCATGGCTGTTCCAGCAGCTTTGATATCTATTACCTCGGGCATGTTCTTTAGAGCGGCAATGGTAACCTCGGTATCATCGCAGTCGCTCAGATTGTCGGGAAGAGTTTTTCCTTCGGCAAGTGCATGAATGATAAGTGCACGATTGCTGATACTCTTTGAAGCTGGTAGTTTGATAGTAGTTTCTATGTGGGCAGGCCCCTTGATAGTATATGTCATTTCTTATTAATTGATTTCAGTGGAAAATGGGTTTTATATTTCCCCTTTCATATTTAATATACAAAGGTAGTTGAATTAGTGCATAATACAAAATAAAATCGTTTTAAAATTTGCTTATGTCTCGGAAAAAGTATATCTTTGCATTCGCATTTGAAAAATTTACGGATCGGGATGTAGCGCAGTTGGTAG
>DGRY01000043.1:0-9937 GCA_002391185.1 Prevotella sp. UBA4376 | reverse complement strand
GTCGCCAGTTCGAGTCTGGTCATCCCGACTAAGTCAAATGTACGAGGGAAGCGGTTACGGTCGCTTCCCTTTTTTTATATTTTTTCATCTCGACGTATTGTTGAGTTTTTTTTTGTCTCGACGAACTGATGAGAGTTTTAACTCGAATAATTAGAGTTTTTATTCTCGATGAAGTTTTTTTTTATCTCGAATTTGAGAATTAGAGAATTGCTTCGCCTTGCTGTATTGGTTTGCTATTTGTGGAGTAAGCCTAAAAATTATTCGAACAGAGTTCTCATCAACTCGTCTCTAATTATTCGAGCATAGCTCTCATCAGTTCGTCGAGATAAAAATAAAAACTGGTTAACTCGTCGAGAAAAAGCACTTTTCGGGAACTTCGCTTTTTTGTGATTAATTGGTGGAAAAATGCAGTTTTTTATCCTTTTCTAAAGGATATGAAACATGAACGAAAATATTTGTGATATATTTTTCATATCTTTGCACTTGAAATATTATGCGATGAATTGTTTGGCTTTGCCGAATGGTTCTGATGCTAAAGCGAAATTATTAAATCACAAATTATAGCATGAAAAAGTTTTTTTCGATTTTTATGATGGCCCTGGCTATTGGTCAGATTCAGGCTCGTGAGTTGAAGGTTGCGAGTCCTGATGGTCGTGTTGTTGTAACTCTTAATGACGAGGCTAACGCTCTTGTGTATAACGTTACCTTGAACGGAAAGACCTTTGTTGAAAATTCAAAACTCGGTTTTGTTACCAATCTTAAGGATTATTCAAAGGATCTTTCTTTGGCAGAGGGCGAGAAAACTCGTAAGATTAGCGAGAGCTATTCTCTTCGTAACATCAAGAAGAGTCGTGTTGAATATAAGGCTAATGAGCTTACTTGTGTTGTTATGCAGGGCAGCGAGAAGGCTTTTAATATTCAGTTTCGTGTTAGCAATAGTGATGTTGCTTTCCGTTATCAGCTTCTGCCAGTAGGCGAGAACCTTTGCTGTAATGTGCTGAGCGAGGCTTCCGAGTTCCGTTTCCCAAGTTCTACAACAACATTCCTTTGTCCACAAGCCGACCCAATGCATGGTTTTGCGGGCACTTCGCCAAGTTATGAAACATCATACACCCTCGATGATAAGATGGGTAAGAATGGTTGGGGACAGGGCTACACATTCCCTTGTCTGTTCCACGAGGCTAACGATGGCTGGGTTCTTGTGAGCGAAACAGGTGTTGACAGTCGTTATGTTGGTTCACGCTTATTGGGTAAAGCTGATGGTACTTATCAGATTGGTTTCCCACAGGCAGGCGAGATGAATGGTCAGGGTAGCACATCAGCAGCTGTAATGTTGCCTTCATACACACCTTGGCGTACAATAACCCTTGGCTATGGCTTGAAGAATATCGTAGAGACAACTGTTCCTTTCGACCTTGTAGAACCTCTTTATGAGGCAAGTCAGGAGTATAAATATGGTAAGGGAATGTGGAGCTGGATTATCCAGATGGACAGCTATACCACTTTCGATGAGCAGAAGCGTTATATCGACTTTGCTGCATCTATGGGCTATCAGTCTATTCTTGTTGATGCCCTTTGGGATACTCAGATTGGTCGTGACCGTATTGCCGAACTGGCTCGTTATGGTGCATCAAAGGGTGTGGCTCTTTACTTGTGGTATAACTCAAATGGTACTTGGAATCATGCTCCTCAGGGGCCTCGTGGCATCATGAACAATACTATTGCTCGCAAGAAAGACATGAAATGGATGAAGGAGATAGGCATTCGTGGTATCAAGGTTGACTTCTTTGGTGGCGACAAGCAGCCAATGATTAAGCTTTATGAAGATATTCTTAGCGATGCCAACGACTATGGTTTGCTCGTAATATTCCATGGTTGCACCTTGCCTCGTGGCTGGGAGCGTATGTATCCTAACTATGCAGCAAGCGAGGCTGTTCTTGCAAGTGAGAACATGCATTTCACACAGGGAGCTTGTGATGCCGAGGCTTTGAACGGTTGTTTGCATCCTTTCATTCGCAATACTGTGGGAAGCATGGACTTCGGTGGTTCTACACTCAACAAGCATTATTCTCGCGACAATGTGCATGGCAACACCCGTCGCACAAGCGATGTGTATGCCTTGGCTACAGCTGTTCTTTTCCAAAGTGCTGTTCAGCATTTCGCTATGGCACCAAACAACCTTGATGATGCTCCAAAGTGGGCTCTCGAATTTATGAAGCAGGTGCCAACAGAATGGGATGATGTGAAGTTTATTGATGGCTATCCAGGCAAATATGTTATCATGGCTCGTCGTTCAGGCGATAAGTGGTATGTTGCTGGTATTAATGCAACAGACAAACCTGTTACAAAGAAACTTTCGCTCGACATGCTATCTGCTAACAAATCAGCTATGGTTTACACAGATAACAGCAAGTTGAATGGAAATGTGAAGACAATGCGTGTAGGTAAGACTATTAAGGTTACTATTCCTACCAATGGTGCTTTCGTTATTGTTCAGTAAGAGTGTTGAGTATTTTTAGTTATTAATAGCGTTTGACTTCTCGATACCGAATGTTGTATATACGATCGAAATAAGATTGCCATTCGGTATTTTCTTGCTTATTATCTGCCGACAGAATGCGAAGACCATAGAGTTTTGTGCCCGTCTTGCGGTAGTCGCGAAGTTTCATTATTTCGTAGGCTGTCGGCTCAGGAATAAGAAAGTCGGTAATCCACAGCACATCGGCATTAATGTAGCTGGTTTGTTTTTTACCATCGAGCAGGTTGAACATACATTCAAGAAGTTTATGTGCGCTGGTGCCTCCACCTATGAAGGGGGCATCAGCTTTTTGTTTGCTTAATGATTGAGAAACATTGAAATTAACAAGGTCTATGGCGCGAATAGACACGCTGAAATCAATAAGGTAGCAGTCGCGACGAAGTGTCTCGGCTGTTTGTTTCAACAACGAAAGCAGAGAGGTTGTGATGCGTTGTGGCATGCCATACATACTTGCCGAGGTATCTATACACACAATCATTGGTCCTTTGCGCGAGGCATGTGTGAAGCCAAGCTTTCGCACGGGCTTAGAGCTTATCGACTTGTAGTTGAAGGTTTGCAGGCGTCGTGTTTGATATTTATAAAGAAAAAGGTTGTCGAGCTCGTCGTCAACATATTCGGCAAGTTCTATTGGCAGAAGTGCGTTGAGGTCGTTACCCACGGTAATACCTTCGATATCGCTACCGCTACTATGTTCCATCTTCATAGAGTGTCCAGCAGTAAGAGCCATACGACTGTTGCCGTTGCTATTGGCTATTCGTCCCATGCGGTTTACTATCTCTTGCATTTCGGGATAGCGGTCTTGGAGTTTCACCACCTTTAGCTTGCGTTCAAACTCGGTTTCTGTCCATTGACCGTCCATCATGTCCCACGCCTGAGCAGCCTGTTGATCATGAATCTCGTGCATACGTGTGTATTGCGTAACCTGATCCATGATCTTTGTCAACGACAATTCAAAGTTGCCCTTGCGGTCGTGCACATGTTTTTCAACTATGGCACGCACATTATGTTCTAATGCCTTTTGCCAGTCGGCACGTAGCTTTTCCCAGTTAGCATCGTCTTCATATCCTTTGTTCTCGAATATGCTGTTGAAAAACTCGGCGTCAAATCCGTCTTTCTTATGTTTTTCGCTTATAGAGTTTAGCAGTTTTTCACGAGCAGCTCTGTCAGCCTTTCGCATTATACTCCATTCTGCAAGCTGTTTTATCTTGTTACGCTCGGTCCATGTGCGTTGGTTCTGGAATGATTCAAAGTGGCACATTTCATGGATAAACTTGCTTACTGTTCCATGAAACACACGTGAACGAAGCTGACTTGTGATAACCTGCTTGCTGAAATGTTTGTTGGTCATCAGTTCGGCAAGATAGTCGAGAAGAGCATCTGCATGATTCTCCCACGGCTTGGCGTTTGATGGTCGAGCCGGAATAGTGACTTTTCCTGTTTGGCAAAAGTCGTCTAACATCTTAATATACAGATTTTCTTCTAACATTTTTTCTCCTCCCCAGAGGGAAATGGAAATATTGAAAAATGGAAATATTGAAAAATTGAAAGATGGAAAAATTGAAAGATGGAAAAATTGAAAGATGGAGATATTGTATCAGCAAGCTGATAATTTTCAAACTTCAAACTTCAAACTTCAATCTTTCTGGAGGGGTTACAACTTGGCAATGTCCTGTCGTGTGAACGCTATTTCCTTATAGAAGTCTTGCAGATAGGCTGTGAGTTGCTGCTTGTCGGTTTTACTAACGAAGAGACTGCTAAGAATTTCTTTCTCACGATTGCTTATAGCATCAGCAAGAGTATCTATTTCGCTTGCGTAATCGTGTTCGTTTTCGTCGCTTTCTATTAATGGTAGTTCTTCTTCGGTTTCGCGTGGTCGCTTTTCCAGTTCGTAGCGCACTCCATCAATATATATGCTTGCTGTATCGCGTGCCAAACTTACTGGGCGACTGCCTAAAGGCGTTCTTGCACCTGTGTTGATGCGTATAACTGTTACTCGCTCGTCGCGTGGGTCGCGATAAAGCACTCCGTTTATGCTTTCGCCTCCCATATCGGGCAGTTGCTGATAATCGGTCATCACAACAAAGGTGCGCCCTGTGCCATGATCGGTAAGGCGGAAATAGTAGTTGCTGTATATCTTTTTGTCGCTATCACGCATTTGCTGCTTGCGACTAAGAGAAGCAGTTGATTTGCGTGATCGATGGTTCTGAATATCATCGTCGAGTTGTGATTTTATAGCTGCCATCTTTTTGGCTATATCGTCAAAAAGTGCTTGTATCACGATAATGCGAACGGCATCACGCTCTTCGGGTTCTTGCCACAGACAGTGGTATGCTGGTAGAAGGTCGGCAAGGGTGGTGCATTTGCGGTTGTTGATGAAAGCCGAAGTACGGATAAGGCGTGCAATCTTCTTCCATCTGCGGTCGCTAATATATATATTGTGCAACTCTTCATCGCCTTCCACGCTTACTGTGCGCAAGGCATGGCGAATGTTGTTTATAGCTTTGAGAACCTCTTGACTGATGTTTATTTCTGCAATATCGTTTTGCCACTTGGCATATTCTTCGTTCTTTATCTGTACATCGGTGGCAATGATGCAATTTTCAGTTTCGCCCTTGTCGAGGAGCATAGCGTTGAAGCTTTGCTCTGATGTGATGGGCTGACATTCCAGGCGGATGATGAAACGGTCCCACAAGGCTTCAAGTCCTTCGCCTTTGGCTGGTAGTTCGTTGCTGGCAGCTATGAGAAGCTTCAAGGGCAAGTGCAGTTCGTTAGCACCATTGCGGAAAAGCTTTTCGTTAATAACAGTTAACAAGGTGTTTTGTATGGCAGGGCCAGCTTTCCATATTTCGTCGAGGAAAACAACATCGGCAGTAGGCAGATAGCCTTCTATCGCACGTTCATAAACATCATTCTTTTTAAGGCGAGAGATAGAGACTGGACCGAAGATTTCGTCGGGAGTTGAGAATCTCGACATGAGATATTCAAAAGAATTGGCTCCTTCAAAAGCCAGTTTCAGTCGGCGGGCTACCATACTTTTGGCTACTCCAGGAGGACCAAGGAGTATTATGCTTTCGCCAGCTAATGCTGCTAAGAGCGAAAGACTTATTTCTGAATCTTTTTCCCAGATTCCTTTGTTTAGTTCTTTAAGAAGGCTTTCTATGCGTTGTCTCATCGTGCGTTGCTGTTTTTGTTGACACAAAATTACTAATTTATGCTTATTTCTTCTTATATGATAATGGCTTTTTAGATTATTTATAGGTAGAATAGGGAATGGTTGTTAAGTTTTTAGTAATTTAGCAGCATGAAAAAGACGTGTTTTATTCTTATAATGATAATGGCAGTTTGTGTTTCTAAGGCACAAACTACATTGTCGCGTTATGATATTAGATATTCAACTGAGCATCATGTATTGACCAAGGATGGCTATGTGAATGTGGTTGATATTGATTTGGAATGGCCTGATGTTGTTGAGTTTGGTAAGGCAGAAAAGTTGCAGAAGGCTCTTTGCGACTCGTTGTTTCGCAATTTTAATCGGGATATGCTTGCAAGTAAGCAGCATTATCTTGATTCTTTGGGCTGTGAGGTAACCAAACTTGATACTATTCCTGATGATGATAGTTTCAACTATTACACTCTGTCATTGAAAGAAATGGGCTTGCGCCAAGGACGTTTCATTTCTTTTCTTGCTACCTTTGAATGTAATCCGGGAAAGAAAAAGGGCGGTAGTAATGTGGTGGCTGATTACTGCATCACTTATGATGTGAATAATGATGTAGTGCTGAATGAAAGAGATCTTCTTGATGTGGAATATGTCTTAGGCACTGTTGACAACAGATTTGGCAACTATATTTATGCGTTGTTAAGTAGAGGAAGCGTTAGTAATATAATAGGTCCTATTCCTGTGACAGAAAACAACATGTCGTTTAAGATATACAAGGAAGATGGCTCTAACAACATAATCTATGTTGATAATGATTATGTGGGGCATTTGCGTAGGCCTTATAAGAAGTTGCTTAAGGCAGATCATAAGGTAAAAACAGTTGTGCTCAACACGTTGAGTGATGCTTCTGGTTTGATGAATGATGCTGATAAGGTTGATACTACATTATTATATAGAAAGGTGGATGAACAGCCTGTGTTTGAATTGAATGGCGAGACACTTCCACAGTATATGGCTGCAAATCTGGATATGCCTAAGGAGGTGAAGGTGGAGAAACCTTTAAAACGTGCTATGGTGAGCTTTGTTGTTGAACGTGATGGTTCATTGAGCAATTTCCATATAATACAGCCCTCATCTCCTATGGTTGACCGCTCTATCATTGAATTATTAAAGTCTATGCCTCGCTGGAAACCTGGTAAGATAAAAAATCAGATTGTGCGCTCTGTTTGTATTGTTCCAGTAACAGTACAAATATAAATTCAGATTTTTATTCGCCTTAATTTTTGCTTAAAAGCTTGCTTAACGCCTCTCTTTAATGTCATAATGCTTAAAGAGAGGCGTTGCTGTTTTCATTTTGATACTATGATGTGAAAAAGTAAATCTTGGTGCTATAATCAAAATACCTTACGAAACGAATTGTAAGCGAATAATTATAATTGTGCGCGATAACAATGTATAACCTTATGCACTTTTAGCAAAAAGTTAGTTATATACCCTGTTTTTAGGTAGTTATAGATATGGCGCTTTTCAAATTGTAAGTTTTTGCCACTAAAAAGTTTAGTTTTAAAATGAAAGTTGCTTTTGGAAAAATGAAAAATATTTAGGCAAAAATATTGTATAAAATAACGTTAATAAATTTGCTATATTAGATATTTATGTAGTATATTTGCAATGTCAAAACAATCAAGAACCTAAAATATTAAGAATATGAAACGTCTGTTATTACTTTCAGTTATGGCTATGCTTACAATGGTTAGCTTTGGCCGCAAGCATGTTGAGAATGCAACAATCGTAGCTGACACAATCTTCTACGCTGCAAACAAGATGAGTGTTGTTAGCAGTTCTGATGCCAGTTATTATCGTCTGTTGATGACTGTGGGTCAGGGAATGAATAAGAAGGATTTCTTCCAGGATTACTATATGGATGGAACCTTGAAAGCTGAAGGTGGTTATAACTTTGTTGATCTCGGTAACGATGCAAATACCGTTATTGATGGTGAGTTTACCACATACTATCCTAATGGTCGTGAGAAGTGGCACGGACAGTTTGTTAATGGCAAGCGTCATGGCTATTTCACAATGCAGATGCGTGATGGTGGTGTTGCTGTAGTGCAATATAATAATGGTGTCAATGTTCATAACTATTTCACCGTTACACGTGCAGATGGTAGCATTGAGAAACATTCTCTTGACGAGCTAAAGGCTCTCATGTAATTAAAAGGAATTTATAAAGATCTCTCTTATAAGATATAATTACAAAAGTCTCTATTTAAACATAAAAATGCCTGCTTCGTGAGAAGCGGGCTTTTTTTTATTGTTAGAACTTCAGCGGGTTCTGATTAATGTTAGAACTTCAGCGGGTTCTGATTAATGTTAGAACTTCAGCGAGTTCTGTTTTTTGTTGTAAATTTATTCTACTTGCACTTTTGTTCTGCATAACCTTTATAATGCCTCTATAATGCCTCTATAATGCGTCTATATTGCACGTGAGAGGTTTTATGTGTGTAGGCATTATATTTTTGTTATGCTTTTTCAACTGTGCTTCTTAAATAGAAAGTGTGATTTCAACAGGGCAATGGTCGCTGCCGAATATCTCGGTGTGAATGCTTGCTGACTCTAATTTGTCTTTCAAGCGTTCAGAGATAAGGAAATAGTCAATGCGCCAGCCTGCGTTTTTCTCGCGAGCCTGAAAGCGATAGCTCCACCACGAATAAGTAACTTCATCGGGATGCAGATAGCGGAAAGTGTCTATGAAGCCACTATTTAATAGTGTGGTCATCTTTTCGCGCTCTGCATCTGTGAAACCGGCACTCTTATGGTTTGTCTTTGGATTCTTGATGTCTATCTCTTCGTGAGCTACATTCATGTCACCACATACGATAACTGGTTTCTTTTTGTCGAGCTCGTGCAGATAGTTCTGGAAATCGGTTTCCCATTTCATGCGGTAGTCAAGGCGCTTAGGCAGACCACCTTTCTCAAGTGCTTCTTGTGAGTTTGGGGTATATACGCTTACAAGATAGAAATCTTCCATCTCAAGAGTTAGTACTCGTCCCTCGTGGTCGTGTTCTTCTATACCTATACCTTTTGAAACGCTGATAGGGTGGTGCTTAGTGTATATAGCCACACCTGAATAGCCTTTCTTTTCGGCATAATTCCAATAGCTTTCATATCCAAGGAAGTCAAGGTTAAGTTGTCCCTCTTGAAGCTTGGTTTCGTTCAAGCAAAAGAAGTCAGCATCAAGTTCATTGAAATATGTTTCAAATCCCTTGCTCTTTACGTTTCCGTCGTCATCGTTTTTTGGTTTTACGCATGCGCGCAAACCGTTGACATTCCATGAAATCAGTTTCATACTTATTTCTTCCTTTTAATGATTCCGAGATAAACACCGTTTGGCGAAAATGCTGGGGTGCTGTCTATTGTTATACTCTGTGGGGTAATAGTTGCTTGGCAACTATTTTTTGCAGGGCTGTAATAAACAGAGATGTAGCAGTTTATGTTAAGTGTGTGACTTTTTCCTTCTATCTCAATTCCTATGTTGTGTTTTGCTGTATATGAGCTGCAGAAATATGTAGATTTGTTTGTGTCAGTATATCCAATGTAGCATGTCTTTGCACTGATGCTCTGAACCTGTTTGCTTTGCTTAATAGCTTGTGCAATCTTGTACTGATCAGTTATGTTTGAATTAAATATATTCGCAAAAATGCTGTCTGGTACCTCGTTAACTTGAATTGTGCTATCAGGCATGATAATGAAAGAAATATCGTTGACAGAATCATTTGATACTTTGTAAACGCCCTCGTAAGTATTATAAAGAGGGTATAGTGTACCATCGTGAATACCTTTGCATGCATTAAAGATTTTGCTTCTTTCTTCTGCTGTGATAGTGAAATCTTCGTTGTCTTCTTTTAGGCATGATGTTAATGAACTCATGGCAACGATGGCAATACAAATAGCCATCATGTTTCTAAATAGTTTTTTCATAACGTAATAATTATTATAATTAGGTTTTTATTGACGTTGAACGTTGAATGTTGAATGGTGAACGTGATTAACTTTTCCCGACCTCCCATTCATAAGGGGCGGGGGAAGTATCAAATACGCTTAGATTCTCCTCTGAGAAGTGACATAAATTCTTCGCGCACTTTCATTGCCTCGAAAACACCGCTATAGGCTGATGTGGTGGTTATAGAGTTCTGCTTTTCAACGCCGCGCATCTGCATGCACATGTGCTTGGCTTC
>DGRY01000161.1 GCA_002391185.1 Prevotella sp. UBA4376 | reverse complement strand
TCAACGATGGTGACGTTATCACCGTTGAGCCTTGGCGTTCAGCTGCTTTCCCTGTAATCAAGGACTGTATGGTTGACCGTTCTGCATTCGATAAGATTATCGCTGCTGGAGGTTACAACACTATCCGTACAGGTCAGGCTCAGGATGCTAACGCTATCCTTATCCCTAAGGAGAATGCTGATGAGGCTATGGACTGCGCTACATGTATCGGTTGTGGTGCTTGTGTAGCTGCTTGTAAGAACGGTTCAGCTATGCTGTTCCTTTCTTCTAAGGTTAGCCAGCTGGCACTCCTCCCACAGGGTCGTCCTGAGGCTGCTAAGCGTGCTAAGAACATGATTGCTAAGATGGAAGAGTTAGGTTTCGGTAACTGTACAAACACTCGCGCTTGTGAGGCTGTTTGTCCTAAGAACGAGTCTATCGCTAACATCGCTCGTCTTAACCGCGAGTATCTTAAGGCAAAGCTTGCTGACTAATTACTTTTGCTTTCAACGGAAAGCAAAAGATAATGATAGATTAAAGAGGAAAGTCCAAATGGACTTTCCTCTTTTTTGTTGGTAATACTATTTGTTAATCTGCTGAAAAAGCAAAAATAGAGCATATTTCTTTGATGATTGCGGGTCAATGATTATCTTTGTATCCAACAGTTCTTTATACCGTAAAATAGAATTATGACATTAGAATTTATTCTTCGCATTTTCGTTGCTGCTCTATTGGGCGGTTTTATAGGCCTTGAGCGTGAATACCGTGAGAAGGCTGCTGGTTTGCGCACTCATTTTCTTGTGGCGCTTGGTTCGGCTTTGTTTATGATTATCTCGGCCTATGGCTTTGAGGGGGTGCTCACAAACGAGAATATGCGCCTTGATGTGTCGCGTATAGCTGCTCAGGTGGTTACTGGTATCGGTTTTATTGGTGCAGGAACGATAATCTTTCAGAAGAATGCTGTACGTGGACTAACTACTGCTGCAGGTGTGTGGGTGACAGCTGCCATTGGTTTGACTTGTGGTGCTGGTATGTATTTGCTTGCTATTATATCTACCGTTTTGGTGCTGGTGGGTATGGAAGCTTTCAACTATGTGCTTCGCCTTCTGAATAAAGACAGAAACGAAGTATAATTTGTAATGTGTAATGTGTAATTGCAAATTGAGTACAATAGAAGAATTTATAAAGAAACATCGGCTTGACGATGTGCGCTCCTTAGCGTTACAGGCTGCTAAATATCCAGATATAGACATGCCGTTTGCTCTTGACCAGATAGAAGGTTGGCAAAGAGCACGCACAAAACTGCCAGAATGGGCTTCTAAGGAAGGAATTATCTTTCCGCCGCATATTTCTATGGAACAATGCTCAAGCGAGCGCACAGCGAAATATAAGAGCGGTATTTTGCATTCGTCAGGCACACTCATAGATCTCACTGGTGGCTTTGGTGTTGATTTCTCTTATATGGCCAAGGGATTTCCTAAGGCTGTGTATGTTGAAAGGCAGTCTCATTTATGTGATATTGCCAGGCATAATTTTGAATTATTGGGATTGAATCATGCCGATGTGGTTAATGCTGATGGGGTAGAGTATCTTCATTCTTTGCCTCGTATCTCGAATGCATCTCGAACGCATCTCGAAGGCGAGAACGAAGAAAATGGTCAGCAGACTATCGAAGAAAACATAGTTATTTATCTTGACCCAGCACGCCGTGATATTCATGGGGCAAAGGTTTATGGAATAGAGGATTGTACCCCAAATGTGGTGGAATTGCAGTCAGAATTGCTTGACAAGGCTTCTGTGGTGATGGTTAAACTGTCACCTATGCTTGATCTTCATGCTGCAATCAAGGCTTTGTCTGTTTCTAAGGTCTATATTGTTTCTGTGGGCAATGAATGTAAGGAACTGTTGCTGGTGCTTAGTAGAGATAAAAATGAAGCCATACGCGTTGTCTGCGTTAATGATGACGAGTCTTTTGAATATTCCTATGGCGAAGAGGCTGACTGTGTGCCATCTGTATCAGATGCAGATATATTGGCTGACGGCTCAGAATGTTTCCTTTATGAACCTAATGCCTCTATCATGAAGGCAGGATGTTTCTCGCTGTTAACGAGTTGTTTCTCGGTAAAGGCATTATCAAGAAATTCCCATTTATTTGTTAGTAACGATGAAATTGCTGATTTTCCAGGCAGAAAGTTCAAAATTTATGCCGTTTCATCGATGAATAAGAAGGAATTGCGCAAGGTGTTGGCTGATATTTCTCAGGCAAATATAGCTGTAAGGAACTTCCCCTTGTCTGTTGCCGAACTTAGAAAGCGTTTAAAGTTGAAAGATGGAGGCGATACTTATATCTTTGCTACTACTGTTGGTGAACGCAGTCACACATTAATAATCTGCAAAAAAATTGGTTAAATTTGGCTATCTGCTTGATTTTAGCTATTTTTGCAAGTCTGAAAGTTTAGATCTTAACGTATTATGTCAGTAGAAATAAGGAAAGTAGAATCCAAAAAGGATTTGAAAACTTTCGTTGACTTTCATTACGATTTGTATGAAGGCAACGCTTACGATGTCCCCACTTTGTTCAGCGATGATATGGCAACATTGAGTCGCGATAAGAATGCTGCTTTCGATTTTTGTGAAGCAGAGTATTATCTTGCTTACAAGGACGGAAAGCTGGTAGGACGTGTAGCTGCTATTATCAACCACAAAGCCAATAAGCGTTGGGAGCGTAAAACCTGTCGTTTTGGCTGGATAGATTTTATTGATGATATTGAGGTTTCCAAGGCTTTGCTCGATGCTGTTACTGAATATGGCAAGAGCAAGGGCATGACAGAGGTTGTTGGTCCTCTTGGCTTTACTGATTTCGATCCAGAAGGAATGCTAACAGATGGTTATGACCAATTGGGTACCTTTGCAACAATCTATAACTATCCTTATTATCCACAGCACATGGAGAAACTTGGTGGCTGGGTAAAGGATAATGATTATGTGGAGTATAAGATTATCGTTCCAGAGAAGATGCCAGAGAAGCATAAGAAGATTGCTCAGATGGTTGAGAAACGATATAATCTGCATGTTCATGTGATGACCAAGCACGAGGTTTACAAGGAAGGCAAGGGCATAGAAGTGTTTAGGGTTATCAACGAGGCATTCAAGGATATTTATGGTTTTTCTGAGCTTTCAGACAAGCAGATAATGCAATACATCAACCAGTATCTGCCTTATGGCGATTTGCGCCTTATTCCAGTTGTAGAAGACTGGAATAACAACAGAAAGATTGTTGCCGTTGGTATCACACTTCCTTCGTTGTCAAAGGCTATGCAGAAAACACACCGTGGTCGTCTCTTTCCTTTCGGCTGGTGGCATATCCTACGCTCGCTGAAGTGTCACAAGACAAATATCGTTGATCTTGAGATGGTTGGTGTACTTCCTGAATATCGTAGCAAGGGAGCTGTTGCTCTTCTTTTTGCACATCTTATCCCTCTTTTCCAGAAGTTTGGCTTTGAATGGGGAGAATCACAGGTTGAGATGGAAACCAACGATAATGTGCAGAACCAGTGGCAGGCTTTTGAAACCGTTCAGCATAAGCGTCGCCGTTGTTTCAAGAAAGAAATAAAGTAATCTCCATAAATAAAAATCAACCTCTAATCCTATAATACCCCATTGAAATATGAGTGAGTTAGAAAAAATCCCACAGCAGCCAGTTGAATATACTGATGATAATATCCGTCACTTGAGTGATATGGAACATGTACGTACCCGTCCAGGTATGTATATCGGTCGTTTAGGTGATGGTAATCTTCCTGAAGATGGTATCTATGTCCTCTTGAAGGAGGTTATCGACAACTCTATCGACGAGTTCAAGATGAAGGCTGGTGACCGCATAGAGGTTGATATTGACGAAAACTTGCGTGTTAGCGTGCGCGACTATGGTCGTGGTATTCCACAGGGAAAGCTTGTTGAGGCAGTAAGCGTTCTTAATACGGGAGGAAAATACGACAGTAAGGCATTCAAGAAGAGTGTTGGACTTAATGGTGTGGGTGTGAAGGCTGTTAATGCCCTTAGTGCCCATTTCACCGTGCGTTCTTATCGTGAAGGAAAGGTTCGTGAACTGGAATTTGAAAAGGGTAATCTTCTTAGCGATCATACATCTGAATCAACAGATGAGAATGGTACATTCATCTTCTTTGAGCCTGATAACACTCTGTTCAAAAACTATAGTTTCCACGATGACATCGTAGAAACGATGCTTCGCAATTACACCTACCTTAATTCGGGCCTCACAATCATGTATAACGGTCAGCGCATCAAGAGCCGTAATGGTCTTGAGGATTTGTTGACCGATAACATGACATCAACAGGTCTTTATCCTATAATCCATCTTAAGGACGAGGATATTGAGATTGCATTCACTCACACCAATCAGTATGGTGAAGAGTATCATAGCTTCGTTAATGGCCAGCACACCACTCAGGGAGGTACTCATCAGAGTGCTTTCAAGGAGCATATAGCCAAAACAATAAAGGAATATTTTGGTAAATACGAATATGGTGACATCCGTAATGGCCTTGTTGCTGCCATAGCTCTTAATGTAGAAGAGCCAGTCTTTGAGTCTCAGACAAAGATTAAACTGGGAAGTACCCAGATGGCTCCCGATGGCGATAGCATCAACAAGTATGTTGGCGATTTCATCAAACAGAATGTAGATAACTATTTGCACATGCACACCGATGTGGCAGAGGTTATCGAAAACAAGGTTAAGGAGAGCGAGCGTGAGCGCAAGGCAATGGCTGGTGTAACAAAGCTTGCTCGTGAACGTGCCAAGAAAGCCAACCTTCACAATCGAAAGCTCCGCGACTGTCGTATCCACTTCTGTGATGTTAAGAACGATCGTAAGGAAGAATCATCAATCTTCATCACCGAGGGTGACTCTGCAAGTGGTTCTATCACAAAGAGCCGTGATGTAAACACACAGGCGGTGTTCTCTTTGCGTGGAAAGCCTCTCAACTGCTTCGGACTTACCAAGAAGGTGTGCTACGAAAACGAAGAGTTTAATCTTCTTCAGGCTGCACTCGATATTGAAGATGGCTTGGATAATCTGCGCTACAACAAGGTTATTGTGGCTACCGATGCCGATGT
>DGRY01000086.1:273-3056 GCA_002391185.1 Prevotella sp. UBA4376 | reverse complement strand
CGTATAATTAATCGTATAATTGTTCGTTAATATTTCTGTTTTCATTAACGTTCAAATTAACGTCTCATTAGCGATCATTAACGGCTGCTTGTACTCCTTCCCCTTTGGGGTTTCTGTCCCCCGGGAACGGGGGAACCGAAGGGGGTGTAAAGACCATTGAGTTGGGAGAGGCTTCTTTTTTAACTTGTTTTCATAAAGGCTGAAACATAAATTCATCATAAGAGCAGAATGCTCTTTTCGTCTTTATTTTCTTTTATATTAAGAGAAATATACAGAGTATATTCACTTACGAAACTTCAGTTAATATGAGAAAAATGTATAAGTTATTCTATTAAAAGCCTTTACTTTTTTTATTTTGCCTGCTTGATCTGCTTCCTTAGTATTTTCTTGTTTACTTTGAAAGCATCGAAACCTTGTCCATAGGCTCCGATTACGGCACTTTGACTTACAAAGGCTTCGGGATCGATTTCGTCGATAAGACTGAAAATGAGTGCCGACTCGCTTTTCTTAGCGATGCAGAACACCATTTTTATTTCCTTTCTGGAATAGAAACCTTGTCCCTCGATAAGGCTGCATCCACGTTGCACGATGTGGTTTATTCCCTCGCCAATTTGTTCGTATTTATCAGAAACAATAATGAACTGAACGCTCTGGCGCATGGAGTTGACAACATGGTCAACAAAGAATGTGAGAACAAAAAGAAGAACATAGCCATACAGCACCTTTTCCCAATCGTTGAGCACAAAGAAACTCGAAGTGATGATGGCAAGGTCGCAGAAAAGAATTACGTGCCCCAGAGAAACATCGCGATATTTATGTATCATGGCGGCAATAACATCTGTTCCGCCGGTGCTTCCGCCTGCAGCCAAGCCAAGTCCAACGCTGGCTCCAAGGAACACACCACCAACTATTGTTGCCATAAATTTCTGGTCGGCAAGCAGAACGGTGTCACCAATGAGATATTGCACTATAGACGAACCAATGGTGAAGGTAACAACGGCATAAATGGTCTTCACACAGAATCTCCATCCAAGAATCCTCAATGCTGCTATGAGCAGAACGGCGTTAAGGGCAAAGAATGCGTGCTGGGCAGGGATTCCTGTGCCCCAAAAAATGATAGATGCAATACCCGTGATGCCTCCCATTGGTATCTGGTTGGGAAGCAAAAAAATGTTCCATCCCACAACGCCAAGGATGGTTCCTAAAGTGAGTAAAACGTAGTCGTTAACCTGTCTGCGAATGTTTGAGCCTTCTTTTCTTCTTTCCATAAATGTTGCTATTTGGTTGCAAAGATACAAAATATTGAAATATACATACTTATATGTGGAGAAAAAACGCTAACTTTGCACGCATAAATTCTAGAATTATAACATACCGGTATGAAGATTGAAAACCAAATCAGTTGTGCAGCTGTTGCAGCTGTAAAGGAACTATATGGTCAGGATGTGCCAGAATCAATGGTGCAACTGCAGAAAACTCGTAGTGATTTCGAGGGTAATCTCACCCTTGTTGTCTTTCCTTTTTTGAAGATGTCGCGCAAGAA
Organism: Prevotella sp. UBA4376; assembly: GCA_002391185.1. Taxonomy (GTDB): domain Bacteria; phylum Bacteroidota; class Bacteroidia; order Bacteroidales; family Bacteroidaceae; genus Prevotella. Next base: position 1,513 of record DGRY01000086.1, on the reverse strand, counting down.
GCCAGAGGACACAGCTCAGGAGATTGGTGAGTATCTGCAGAAGAATTGCAAGGCTATTGCCGAGTTCAATGTTGTTAAGGGATTCCTTAACCTCTCTATTGCTCCTGCCGCTTGGGTAGGATTGCTCAACGATATTAATGCAGACGAAAACTTTGGTGAGAAGAAAGCCGACGAGAATTCTCCTCTCGTGATGATTGAGTATTCTTCTCCTAACACAAATAAACCTCTTCACTTGGGACACGTGCGCAACAACCTTTTGGGTTGGTCGCTTGCCAAGATCATGGAGGCAAATGGCAATAAGGTTGTAAAGACCAATATTGTTAACGATCGTGGTATTCACATTATGAAGTCAATGTTGGCTTGGATAAAGTGGGGCAACGGCTGCACTCCAGAGTCAACAGGCAAGAAGGGCGACCACCTCATTGGCGATTTCTATGTGCTCTTCGACAAGCACTATCGCGAGGAAGTTGCCGAGCTTACAAAGAAATTCGTTGCCGAAGGTCTTAACGAGGAAGATGCCAAGAAGAAGGCTGAGCAGGAGGCTCCGCTTATCGTAGAGGCTCACGAGATGCTTGTTAAATGGGAAAGTGGCGATCCTGAGGTTCGTGCTCTCTGGGAGAAGATGAACAACTGGGTTTATGCCGGCTTTGATGAAACATACAAGGCAATGGGTGTGAGCTTCGATAAGATTTACTACGAATCAAATACCTATCTCGAAGGAAAGAAGATTGTTGAGAAGGGTCTTGAGGAAGGCAAGTTCTATCGCCGCGACGACAACTCAGTATGGGCAGACCTTGCAGAGAATGGTCTTGACGAGAAGTTGCTTCTCCGTTCTGACGGCACTTCTGTATATATGACACAGGATATCGGTACTGCCGACCTGCGTTTCAAGGATTTCCCTATCGACAAGATGATCTACGTTGTGGGTAACGAGCAGAACTACCACTTCCAGGTACTCTCAATCCTGCTCGATCGCCTTGGCTATAAGTTTGGTAAGGATCTTGTTCACTTCTCTTATGGAATGGTGAACCTTCCAAACGGAAAGATGAAGAGTCGCGAAGGAACAGTTGTTGATGCCGACGAGCTTATCGCTCAGATGATTGCCGATGCTAAGGCAACAGCTGATGAGCACGGACAGAGCAAGGACTTCTCAGAGGAAGAAAAAGCAGAGATTGCACGCATCGTGGGTCTTGGCGCATTGAAATACTTCATCCTTAAGGTTGACGCACGTAAGAACATG
>DGRY01000086.1:0-155 GCA_002391185.1 Prevotella sp. UBA4376 | reverse complement strand
CAGTACACCTACGCACGTATCAAGTCAATCTTGCGTAAGGCTGGCGAACAGAACATAACTATTCCAGCACAGCTTGGCGATGATGCTCCATTGAACGACAAGGAGATAGAACTCATTCAGAAACTCAACGACTTTGGTGTTGCTGTTGCTGATGC
>DGRY01000107.1 GCA_002391185.1 Prevotella sp. UBA4376 | reverse complement strand
CCTCAAAAGCCGTAGGCTGCTTGTAACGTATATCCAGTACGGAGGACGACTTGTCGCCGAACCGTGCATCGAACCCTCCGGCACTAAACTGTACGTTCTGCACCATCTCGGGATTAACAAAACTCAGTCCTTCCTGTTGTCCGGCACGTACGAGCAGCGGGCGATGAATCTCAATGCCGTTCACATACACGGCGTTCTCGTCAAAACTGCCGCCGCGCACGTTGTACTGGCTACTCATCTCGTTGGTCTGACTCACGCCGGCAAACGTGATCAGCAGGCTCTCTATTCCTCCGCCGCTGATGTCGGGTATGACACGGCGAGTCGTGGCGTCCACACGATCCATCATATCCTGCTGGCGCTGGATACCCGTTACCTCCACCTCTGCCAACTGTTCGCCCGACTCGCGCAGTATGATGTTGATATTCAGCACCTGTATAGTATTTCCACCCTTTTGTGAGGGGAGTGGGAGGGGTGTCTCTACCGTCTCGTACCCTAACATCGAATACACGATCGTCACCGAATCCGGTTGACCGCTTTCGTCTTTCGACTTTTGACTATCGACTTTCGACTTTTGACTTTCGACTATCGACTCTTGATTATCGACTTTCGACCCTTGACTTTCGACTTTCGACTTTTGACTTTCGACTATCAATTCATAATAGCCGTTCTTGTTCGTTGATGTACCGACGGCAGTGGTGGCAACACTCTCTTTCCAATACACGTTGCACGCCTCTATACCTCTGTTCTGCTCATCAAGCACATACCCGTACAGTCGCACACGGCGTGACGCGCCCTGTGAGCCCTTGCCCGTGGACGATAACGACTGAGCCGCTGCACTTGTGATGCAGAGCAGAGCCAGCAATATAGATAGCAGATGTTTGTACATTGGTCGGTCCTCGCACATGCGTGACGCGCACACGCCACACATCGCCTTGCAAAGGTACAAAAAAAAATGCACATTTGCAAACTTTCCCGAAGAAAAATGTGCGTGCTCGTGCGTTTTGTTGATTTTTGACCAAAAAATGACAGGCGAAATGCAAATAAGTCTCGGGTTAACCTGCTTTCAATTTGCTTTTGCCTTGCTCTTGCCTTCCTCTCACACACGTCTCGGGTTATGCGGAAGGAACAGGAAGAACGGGAACGCGGAACTGAAGTCCCGCGCAGTAAACGAAATAAAAAATGTACTGGCAGAAGTGGCAAAAGTTTATAAAGAGCGGCTAATCGGATTTGCCCGGAAAAGAAGAAAGGGGCGGTGTTGGGCAGATGCAAGGAATGGAAAACGAAAGAAAAAGATGGTTTGCACAGCTAAACGAATTCCCACGTTTCGTATAACAGTTTAATATTCCTGATAGCCTCTATGTCCGGTTGAAGTATGCCGTTTTCGTCTCTCTTGACAAAGTCCTTAACAGTGAATATGTATGTGCCGCGAAACATATTCGCAATCTTATTGATATACACTTTGCCGTCAATCAATTGAATAGTGAATGACTGTTTTTCCGGATAATAATTAGGATCATGCCACGCATACAACGGAGGATCATTCAGAATCAAATACACAAGGTTGTAGATAACCTGAACAAGAAGTTCGCTTTTCTTGTACTCAACACACTTCACCTCAACTTGTTTGGGCTCTTCTTTCTGTTCTGCAAGCAGTTGCTTGAGTTCGAGCTCTTCTGCAAGTTGTCTTTTCTCCTCGGCAGTATTAAACAGATCGTCTTCGAAGTCCATGATTTTGAAATTATATGTTGCACAATTCTTACGACTTGCAGCCTTATACTATTCTGCTCGCAGTTTTTCCGCTATTTCGATAATTGCCCGTGCATGTAATTCTAAAGCGGAAAGACCACGTGTCATGATATGATCTATATCGCTGTCAGCGCCGACAATCTGCTCCAGCGTGAGAATAACGGAAGTATCGCTTTCAATAGTTACCTTTATAAATTTATAATCCTTATGCATCCGGTTGACCACTTCCGTCAATTCATTGTGGCTAATCTCCGGTAATATCCAAAACGAGATGATATGCAGGAACTCTTCATCCTCTTTGTCGTATTGCCAAAAATACACATTGTCTTGATAGGTAAATTTATACTCCCCGTTTTCCACATCTTCGTAAGGAATATCGTGACTTTCAAAATAGTCAATCATCTTTTCCTCAAGAGATTGCTGTATTGTTTCCTGTTCATCATCACCCTGAATCTTATCAATGACATACATAATCCCGATAAATACCGACAAGGCCAAGAATGAACCAACGCAACTAACAAGTACATTTACTACAATTGTTTTCATCTTTTTATTGTTTATTAGGTTAATAATCGTTCTTTGTAATTTCCATACATGAAATATGATTCCAGGATAAACTATTCAAACTTAATATAGAGATTATTCCCCATACGGATAGTCCAAAATAGCCTTTCTGAATACGGCATGTTCATTTAGACTCCCCTTATTCCATGCTTCAATGAACTCCGCATCATCAATAGGCTGATTAAACAGATTGACCAAACGAATATCTTTCTTTGCATTTGTTTCAATCTTGATTTTCTCTGTCCGCATATTCCGTCTAAGAAAAAGCAACGGTGTTAGATAACGCGGTATATGACGCTGTATGTGTTGAATTGCTGAAATGTAAGGACGCTTTAGATTAGCATTCGCCTGAGCAGACAAATAATAATATCGATCATCAATCACCATATTATGGGATTTCAAACTTTTCTTCCAGTCAAGTAGTGCAAGAGTTGTTCCTGCATATTGTCCATTGAGATACATAGCAATGCATTTCAAATAGTAGAATTCGGTGTTATCGCTTTGTGATATACCATTTTTCGCCAAAGCCACTGCAACATTGTAATTGCGATTACAGATAGCAATAATGGTATTTAGGAGCAATGTTTTGTCATCATCGCCTGATAGCAGATCAATATTACCGAGATTTGCGAACACATCAAGGTTGTACAATATCGGTAACATCCTACAAGCATAGTACCATGCTTTGTCAATCTGCTTTTGGTTCACGGCAAGCAAGACATGCTCCAAAAGATATGATGCAGCATCATCATAATCGTATTTAGCACATGCATCCATTGCCGGCTGTAACAAAGCTACATCTTGCTTGATAATATCCAAATCGCTATACAAGCTCATGAATCTATCAATATTTTTCTTTTCATAGATATGCGAGCGGTTAACCTGATTCACCAATGACAATCCTTCCAAAGAACGGATACGGCTTAGTGCGACATAGAGCATCCCCGGAGAAAATATACCTTTGGGATCCAGCACTACGCGCTCAAATGTAAGCCCCTGACTTTTATGAATAGTTATTGCCCATGCTAATCTCAATGGATACTGAGTATAAGAGCCCACAATTTGTTTTTCTAATTTCTCTGTTTTCTCGTTAAAAACATATTTGACGGCTGTCCAAGTTTCTCGACTCACTTCCACCACCCTTTCGTCAATTTTAACAAAAACCGAGTCGTTTGACAAAGAATCCACAACTCCGATTGTTCCATTAACCCAACGATGATCTGTGTCATTACGGCAGAACATTACTTGGGCTCCCTCTTTCAGTACCAATTGAGCCGGTGCAGGAAGGTTTTTACGATTAAAATCTCCCTCCAATTCACCAATGTATGTAAAAGCGTTACTATGAATATTTGCCAATTCACGTTCATTGATATCATCAGCCTTCTTATTGAAAGGAGTTAAGGTCATGTCTTTTGTTGTACTATTTTCAATAGAATTGCTCATAAGCATATTCGCCATACCTCTAGCATTTACCGTTTGAATTTCTTCGTTAACGTATTGTCCCAAGCGGATATGTTCAAGCATCCGCAAGAAGTTATTGTCCTTTTGACGATAAACGGTTGTAAACTCAACGCATGGCAATTGATAATAGCGAAATACATGTGCGTTGAAGAAGTATGGTTTATCGGTATTGTAATGATGTTGATAAAATTGCGCCACTCCTTCATCACTCATGTCCAATACAGGTTCCAATTGATACATATCGCCAACAAACAACACCTGTTTTCCACCGAAGGGCATGGAATTAGTCATTATATTTCGCAAAATGGTATCAATGGCATCTACGATATCACACGTCACCATTGACACTTCATCAATGATTATAGTATCCACATGCTTAAGAACCAATTGCTTGGCATAATTGAGATTGAAAGCCTCAAATTCTGTGTTTGGCGCGATAGGATCAAGCGGCAAGCCAAAAAACGAGTGTATGGTTTGCCCACCGGCATTTATAGCAGCTAAGCCCGTAGGAGCCACGATAGCAAAGCGTTTGTGGCGTAATGTTTCCTGAATATACTTAACAAATGTCGTTTTACCCGTACCTGCCCTACCGGTAAGAAAGAAACTTTGATTGGTGAGAGCTATGAGTTTTTTCGCTAACTCTTGTTCGGAATTGAGGATGATAGTTAATTCCTCATTCATATTATTTTTCATAATTGGATGTATTTAAATGATTAGATGTGTTCTATTTTTATTATAATGCAAATGTTTTGATTGCAGAATTAATCATGTCAGCATTTTCACTACTACGGATATAACTGCGTGCAGCCAAGTTATATGGAACATTAGTTTTGGAATCAGTTAGATACAGCGGCGTTCCATCAGAAGTAGTTTGTCCTAACGGATAAAAGTCGCGACCAATCATCCGCAATTGTTTGGGTGACGCCGATGTGATAGGCAAACATTCTATCTGGTCTTCATTGATTTTGATTATTACCGACTGATGTACACCACCCTGTGTCGGGACATTCACTATATCATATAATGCTAAATCATGCTGTTTGGCGTTTGAGTCTTTCATGAGTCGATTGTAGTTATAGCATGCTACAGTCTGTCGGCGAAGCATAACTTGCTGTTTTTTCTTAACATTTAGGAGTTGGCGTTGTATACCTTCCAAATCATAGATCATTGAGCAAGACGGCTTTCTTGAACCAATTTTTGAGATTACGCTCCAACAAAGTTTCTCAACATTCCGATTCTTGCTGGTCTTTGCATAAGAGATAATCTGACTTAGGAACTTACTCGTTTCTTGAGCATCAAGAGTTGAAGTGTCAGCTGACTTGATCATCTTCTTTAACGTGTAAAGAGTTTTGTTTAAGTCTAACATAACTGTATAATTTTAATGGTTATTTTTTCGTTTTCTATAGGGTAATACCATTTCGGTTCTAAAAAGTAACCGCTCATGTGTATTTTTTTTATTTTTTTTCGTTTTCTATAGGGTAATACCATTTCGGTTTCAAAAAGTAACCGCTCATGTGTATTTTTTTCATTTTTTTTGATCTTCTATAGGGTAATACCATTATAACCGTAAAAAGTAACACCTTTGCTGTATTTTTTTGCATAAAAAAAGTGACTCTCGAATGAGAA
>DGRY01000085.1 GCA_002391185.1 Prevotella sp. UBA4376 | reverse complement strand
GTAGACGACAATTATCTGATGCTGGAACATCTGGAGGATTTCCAACTATTCGAGGTGCCTCTCCTGGTGGGTGTCTCACGTAAGTCAATGATATACAAAGTCCTCGGTGGAGCACCAGAAACAGCTCTCAATGGAACAACGGCCTTGAATACCGTGGCTCTTATGAAGGGAGCGGACATCCTCAGGGTTCACGATGTGAGAGAAGCAAAAGAAGTGATAAGCATTGTTGAAAAGTTAAAGAGATAGATATGTTTTTTGATTTTGGCATTAAAGACTTGATTGACATATTGCTGGTAGCATATATCCTGTACCAGACCTATCGGTTGATGAAAGACTCAGGGTCCATCAACATCTTCACAGGCGTGTTGGTGCTGATTGCGTTTTGGGTCGTCGTCTCACAAGTTCTTGAGATGCGCCTGATGGGTGCAATATTAGACAAGCTTATCAGCGTAGGAGCCATTGCCTTAATCATCCTCTTTCAGGATGATATCCGGAAGTTCCTCGTTCAGCTGGGCTCACACAATCGGATTGGAAGTATCGTCAAGTATTTCTCGCACAATAAGAAAGACAAGATCGACCATGCCGACATCTTGCCGATCGTGATGGCATGTATGAGTATGAGCAAAGGAAAAGTCGGAGCTTTAATGGTTCTGGAAAAAACGATGCCACTGAATGACATCATCCAGACCGGTGAGGAAATCAATGCGAATGTCAGCCAACGGCTTATAGAAAATATCTTCTTCAAGAACAGTCCATTACACGATGGTGCAATGATCATCCGCAACAACCGTATTATTGCTGCCGGATGTATCCTACCTGTGTCACACGATATGGACATACCCAAAGAACTGGGATTACGTCACCGAGCAGCCATGGGCATCTCACAAGAGACCGACGCCATGGCTATCATCGTTTCGGAGGAAACAGGCGGCATCTCCATTGCCTATAAAGGCAAGTTCTACTTGCACCTCACCGCGGAAGAATTGGAACGTATGATTACATCCTTGGAGTAATGTACAAAAAAAGTGCCGGATTAGTCTGATTATGATAAATATTGACTAATTTTGCGGAAACCTAGAAAAATAATAATAAACAGATAGTATCATGGATTTATTTACTCAACTTGTAGAACGTGCAAAGGCTAACAAACAGCGCATCGTTCTTCCTGAAGGTACCGAGGAGCGTACCTTGAAAGCAGCCGACCGCATCCTGGCTGAAGATATTGCCGACTTGACGATTATTGGAAATACTGCCGAGATTCAGAAGTTGGCAAGCGATTGGGGATTACAGCATATCAACAAGGCTACGATCCTCGACCCGGAAACCAATCCGAAGAAAGAAGAATATGCTCAGGCTTTGTGCGAGCTTCGCAAGAAAAAAGGGATGACTATTGAAGAAGCACGCCAAAAGATGTTAGATCCACTTTACCTTGGTTGTATGATCATCAAGATGGGTGAAGCTGACGGTCAGTTGGCTGGTGCACGCAATACGACTGGCGACGTACTTCGCCCTGCTTTGCAAATTATCAAGACTGCTCCAGGCATCACCTGTGTCTCTGGCGGCATGATCCTGGTGACAGAAGCAAAGGAATATGGCGAGGATGGCGTAGTCGTTATCGGTGACGTGGCTGTTACTCCGATGCCGGATGCCAACCAGTTGGCACAGATTGCAGTATGTACTGCACAGACAGCTAAGAGCGTAGCTGGTATTGCTGATCCACGTGTAGCAATGTTGAGCTTCTCTACCAAGGGTAGTGCAAAACACGAGGTTGTTGATAAGGTTGTTGAGGCTACTAAGCTGGCTCACGAATTGAATCCAGATCTTAAGGTTGATGGTGAGCTGCAGGCTGATGCTGCTCTTGTTCCTGCTGTTGGTGCAAAGAAGGCTCCAGGTAGCGACATCGCAGGTAAGGCAAACGTACTTGTTGCTCCATGTCTCGAAGTAGGTAATATTGGTTACAAGCTTGTTCAGCGTCTTGGAGGTGCTATTGCCATTGGTCCTATCCTCCAGGGTATCGCTCGTCCTGTTAACGACCTCAGCCGTGGTTGCTCAGTTGATGATATCTACTACATGGTAGCTATCACAGCTTGCCAGGCTCAGGATGCCAAGCTTTAAATGCACAATTACAAGTTTTGAATTACGAATTGATGCGTGGCATTTTAAATGATTTAATTATGAATTATTTTTTTTGCCACGTGTCAATAAATAAAATAACCTATGAGCGAATTTGGTGACATACTAGGAGATAAGAGTCTTAATTTTTCGATTAGGATTTATAATCTTGCTCATTTTCTGAATGAAGAGAAGCATGAGTATAGAATTGCTGACCAAATTTTTCGTAGTGGAACCAGTATAGGAGCAAATCTTGCAGAGGCGCAATGTGCCGTTAGTCGTAATGATTTCATAGCTAAGATATATATAGCTTTGAAAGAAGCAAATGAAACTCTTTATTGGTTGCAGTTATTGTATAGTGTAAGGCTATTAGTTAAAGATCAGTATGATTCAATTTATGCTGATTGCTTAGAACTTAAAAAGCTACTTACAACAATCACGAAAACGACTCGTGAAAATGAAGGAAAGGAATGAGTAATTCGTAATTCTTAATTTGTAATTAATATAATTCGTAATTTCAAATTTGTAATTCCAAATTAATAAATATGAAAGTTTTAGTATTGAACTGCGGAAGTTCATCTATTAAGTATAAGTTGTATGATATGGCCAATGAGGCTGTATTGGCACAGGGTGGTGTTGAGCGTATTGGTCTTGATGAGGCTTTCATCAAGGTGAAGCTCAACAATGGCGAGAAGAAGCAGATTATGCGCGATCTTCCTACACACAAGGAAGGTGTTGCTTTGGTTTTTGAGTGCTTGCTCGATCCTGAGATTGGTGCTATTAAGAGTCTTGATGAGATTGATGCTGTTGGTCACCGTGTAGTGCAGGGTGGCGACCTCTTTGAGAAGAGCTGCATTGTTACTCCAGAAGTAGAGAAGGGTATCGAGAGCCTTATCGATCTCGCTCCTGTTCACAACAAGGGTCACTTGGCTGGTATTCGTGCCGTTAACGAGCTCATGCCTAACACTCCTCAGGTAACAGTATTCGATAACGCATTCCATAGCACTATGCCTGACTATGCTTATCTCTACGCTATTCCTTACGACTTGTATAAGAAGTATCATGTACGTCGTTACGGTTTCCATGGAACAAGCCACCGTTATGTTTCACATCGCGTTTGTGAGATGCTTGGCGTAGATATCAACACTCAGAAGATTATCACCTGCCACATTGGTAACGGTGCATCTGTTGCTGCTATTAAGAATGGTAAGGTTATCGACACCTCTATGGGTCTTACTCCATTGGCAGGTTTGATGATGGGTAGCCGTTGCGGTGACATCGATCCTTCTGCTGTTACATACTTGATGGAGAAGCTTAACAAGACTCCACAGGAAATGGCTAACTTCCTTAACAAGGAGAGTGGTGTGCTCGGTATCACTGGTATCAGCTCTGATATGCGTGATGTTGAGAATGCAGATAACAATGGCGACAAGATGGCTCACCTCGCACTTGAGATGTATAGCTATCGCATCAAGAAGTACATCGGTGCTTATGCAGCTGCAATGAATGGTGTTGACATCATCGTCTTCACAGCAGGTGTTGGTGAGAACCAGATTGGTATGCGTGTTGACGCTTGTGCCGGTCTCGACTACCTTGGTGTTAAGATTGATGAGGAGCGCAACAATGTTCGTGGCAAGGAAACAATCATCTCTGCTGATGACTCAAAGGTGAAGGTTGTTCTTGTTCCTACCGACGAAGAGATTGTTATTGCTCGTGATACTCGTGATCTCGTTGCTGAATTAAAGAAGTAATGAACGGCAAAATAATCACATTTGGCGAAATAATGCTCAGGCTATCCAAGCCTGAGCATTATCGTATTATGCAGGGCAACACCTTTAATGGTAACTATGGCGGCTCTGAGGCTAATGTTGCCGTTAGTCTTTCCATGCTTGGCGACGATGTGGAATATGTTACTCGTGTACCTGATAATGCTGTGGGAGAGGCTGCCTTGATGCACCTGCGTCAGTATGGACTTAATGTAAAGCATGTTGTAAGGGGTGGAAAGCGTCTTGGAACATATTATTTTGAAGCCTCGGCAGCTATGCGAGGCAGCAAGGTGGTATATGATCGCGACGAATCTTCTTTCAACACCTTGCAGTATGGCGATATCGATTGGGAACCTATCTTCAAGGATGCAGCCTTGTTTCATTGCTCAGGTATCACCTGTGCCACTTCTCAGGCTGCTCTCGACACCACTATGGATGCTGTAAGAATGGCTTTTGAACGTGGTATAGAGCTAACTTGTGATATTAACTATCGTGGCAATCTGTGGAAATATCCAGGTGCAAATGCCCAGAAAGCCTTGCAGGACTTGATGCAGTATAGCTCGTTTATCTTTGGCGATCAGAACGAGTGGTATGTAGCAAGTGGCTTGAAGCCTATTCCTTTTACAGCCCTTGATGAGAGCTATCAGTTTGATCTTGACGCTTACGAGGAGTATTTTGCTAAACTTCACGAGATGTTCCCACGTTGTAAGCGAATGCTCATAGCTCATCGCAACCAGCTATCTTTCCAACATCATGTCAATGCAGGAGTTCTGTGGAGTGAAGGAAAGATATACACTTCGCGCATCTACGACATTAATCCTATCGTCGATCAAATGGGTGTTGGCGATGCTTGGGTGGCTGCTTTCATGCACGCCCGTAAGAAATGGGGTGATGATGATCAGCGCTGTCTTGAGTTCTCTGTGTCAGCATCGGCATTGAAGAATACCGTAGCAGGTGATCAGAATCTTGTCACCGAAGAGGAAATTCTTTCTAATATGACCTCGTTTGGCGGTCGTATTCAGAGATAGAAAGCCGATCACCTGTAAACTCCTGTGTCAGAAAGAAAACTGGTTCTTAGTTCTGTGCTGAATGCTTATAAAGCATACAGCACAGAACGTTTTTTTTATTCCTTCAAAATATCAACATAGGTTTTTAAGAGTAAACCAAAAAAACTTACGTATGTATCTTGTTAATGAAAAACACCAAATAGTGAAATTTTAAGTTTCAAGGCAGAGAGAAATTTTTCCCTAACCAGTTAGTAAACTTCTCCGTATAATGTCCGTATAATTATGTCGTTAATTTTCCGTGTAATGATAATGTTTTATTAATTGTAACAGATTACTCTGCAGGAAGTATAGGTAAATAATGTTAATTTATTTTGTGCTTGCATTTGGTTCTGCGGTAATATTGCTACATTTACACTTCTTATTAACAAATCTTATGGATATTCAAAAACTATCAACCTCGCTGTTAATAGCAGCGATGCTACTGACTGCAACTAAGACAGTAGCTGCTAAGACAAAAAACATTGAACGTAAAAAGCTATTGAACACGCAATGGCAGTTTGTTGAAAACGACAGTGACTTTACTAAAGCAAAGGCTGTGGTTCTTCCACACGATTGGAGCATTCACCATCGGTTTAATGCTAATGCTCCTGCCGGTGGCGGTGGTGGCTATTTGCCTACGGGAAAGGGCTGGTATCGTCGCACACTATCTCTTGGTAAAAATTACACAGGTAAGAAGATTCGCCTATATTTTGAGGGAGTATATATGAGCTCTCAGGTGTATATAAATGGCAAAAAGGCAGGTGGTTGGCCTTATGGCTATTCTTCTTTTTGGGTTGATGCCACTCCTTATGTTCATACTGGTAACAACGAAATAGTTGTTAGCGTGGATAATTCAAAGCAACCTAATTGTCGTTGGTATTCAGGCTCTGGTATCTATCGCAATGTGTGGCTTGTTACTACCGACAAAACATATATTGATGATTGGAGTGTGGCTGTGAGCACTCCTGATATACATCATGTTGTTTTTACAGCAAATGTGGTGCAGGCTGATGGTTCTACACGTGCATTTCAAAAGACAATAGAGGTGGAAAATCCTCGTCTGTGGTCGCCAGAATCGCCATATCTGTATCATACAGAGCTAACAATACCTGAAGGCGATAAAATACCTGTTACATACGGTATTCGCACAATAGATTACAGCGCAGATAAAGGATTGCTCCTTAATGGAAAGCCACTAAAGCTGAATGGAGCATGTGTTCATCATGATAATGGCATACTGGGAGCTGCAGCATTTGATGATGCAGAATATCGCAAGGCACAGCTGATAAAAGAAGGTGGCTTCAACGCTGTGCGCACTTCTCATAACCCTCCTTCGGAAGCTTTTTTGAGAGCTTGTGACGAATTGGGACTTCTTGTTATAGACGAGGCGTTAGATGGCTGGCGTGAAAAGAAGAATAATAATGATTACGACTATTCTTCTATATTTGACCAGTGGTGGGAGCGCGATATTGATGCAATGGTAAAACGCGATCGTTTGCACCCAAGTGTTTTCTGTTGGAGTATAGGTAACGAGGTTATTGAGCGTAAAAAGATAGAGGTTGTTAAGACTGCTCATAACTTAGCTGCTCGCATACGTGTGAACGACCCTCAGCACCGTCCTGTAACATCTGCTCTTGCAGCATGGGATAGAGATTGGGATATTTACGATCCATTGGCTGCCGAACATGATATTGTTGGCTATAATTATATGATTTTTAAGGCTGAAAGCGATCATGAACGTGTGCCAAATAGAGTGATGATGCAGACCGAGAGTTATCCACGTGATGCTTGGAATAATTATCGTACGGTACAGACACATAATTATATCATCGGAGATTTTGTTTGGACAGGAATTGATTATATTGGCGAGTCTGGTATTGGTCGTTATTATTATGAGGGAGATGTTCCTGGTGAGTCATGGGAGCGTCCGTTATATCCATGGCATGCCGCATATTGTGGTGATATTGACCTCGTTGGACAGCGAAAGCCTATCAGTTTCTATCGTTCACTACTGTGGAATGGTGGGCAAACAGCTATGGCGGTTCGTGAACCTGACGGCTATATTGGTAAGGTAAAAACATCAATGTGGAGTACTTGGCCTACACAACAGAGTTGGACATGGCCTAATTGGGAAGGTAAGCCTATTGAGGTAGAGGTTTATAGCACCAAACCTAAAGTTAGTCTATATCTTAATGACCAGCTGGTTGGTGAGCAAGAAACAAAAGAGATGAAGGCTGTATTTAAATTGTCATATCAGCCTGGTGTACTCCGTGCAGAAGCTGGCGATGAACAGGCAGAACTTCATACTGCAGGAACTCCTAATAAGATACGCTTAACAACGAAGAATTATAAGAAATTGTCGTTTATAACAGCTGAGATTGTTGATGCACAAGGACGTGTTGTTCCAACATCAGATACCGAACTTACATTTACAGTCAATGGTGGTAGCTTGCTTGCTGTTGGTAATGCAGACATAAAGGATGATGACCCATATTTTGATGCAAAACATCGCACTTGGCATGGTCGTTGTCTTGCTATTGTTGATAGAGGTGGTAAGAAATGCGTTCTTTCTGTTTCAGCTAAAGGATTAGCTACAGCAAAGATATCCATGAAATAGTATATCTTAGATATAAAAGAATAGTTTAAAAGAACTGTTTTAATAATATACAAAAGCGTGGTGTTCAGCTGTGAACACCACGCTTTATTTGTTGATATGTATTAAAAAAGTGTTTAATAGAACACTCCGATGCTGAGACCGATGGTGTGTCGTTTCAGTCTTTCATCGTTTATCTTCTTTGATATAGCTAAATTACCATAGCCTTTAATGAACCAGTTGCTGCGCATTCCCTTGATAGATACAGGACGCTGATACATCAGTTCCAGGTATCCGTGAGCATAGCTTGCACTAAGGATATCCATGTCGGGGATTAGCACGCTCTGTGCATAATCGGTTGTAGGGTCAGCCAGTTCAAGGGTGCTCTTTGTAGAGTTGTTATAACCTAATTGTATTGTAGTAGAAAAACCTATGTTGCTGAAGTTCCAACCGTTTTCCAAAGTTACATCAACATTGCTGTATTTTAGAGTAGAGGTGTTCAACAGGTATTTGTTGTTTACTTGTTTCAGTGATGCCAGAATGCCTACGAACATAGGTATCTCTTTATTAGTAACCTTGTTGAAACGATAGTGGAAGTTAGCATCAAGAACCTTCACCTGATAGCGCTTGTTAAATAGCAATTGGGTTTCATAACTATATGAGTTTATACCAGTATTTGGGTCTGTAGTGATAATCATTTGCTGGCGATACTCATCGGCATAGCCCTCTTCATATGTTGCCTTTAAATCTATGAGGTGAAGTGTGCTCTCTGTCTTTATACGATTCTGTGTCTGTGCGCCATAGATGTAGTTATAATAGTGACCTGGTTCGTATTTATATGTACCATAAACGCCCTCAGAACCTCTTTGGATACTGATACTGGTGAGTGAGTTCAGATTGTTGTTATCAAAGCCATAAGAAAGCTCTGCACCAAAATTATGGTTTACCCACTCACGGTTGAAGCTGCTATATCCGCCTGTCGAACCATTGGCGTTCTCCAAACCACTCATGATGTAGTAAACCAATGTTGCATCCTGTTGAACAGTTGTTAAGCCATTGATCTTTTCTTTTCTACGGTTATACCAGCCTGCTACACCGATGTTGTTATTACCGAAAGAATAGATGATTGATGGAGTGAGCTTATAGTTAAGCAGACGGGCACGGCTACGAGGGTCTTTCAAACGACTTAAATCACCTAAATCGTAATCAAGCTTGGCTCCAAGATGCCAGTGGTCTGCAAGTTGTGTTGTACCCACAGCTGCAGTAAGGTTTATGTCTTGATAGTCGTAGCGTCCCTTGATAGCTGAACCTCCAAAGAAAGGATTGCTGTTATATGGGCGTATCACATCAGCCCATGCACGTTCTTTTATCCTTCCCATGTTGAAGTTAAACTTACCGTAGCCAACAAGATGTTTGCTTATCTGCTGATAGCTTTCGGTGAAGAACTTCAACTGATGGTTTGATGTTCCTTCTTGTACACGATGAAGATTACCGCCAGAGTAGCTAAAGTCAAAGTCGGCTTTGCCACGTGCTTTCAGTTTGTCTAAGGCAAGACCGGCTGCATTGTCAGTATTAAACCAAAGTGCACGTGTATCGTAGTACTGATATTTAGCATGGTTCATCAATGAGTCTTGAGCCATGGCTGGCATAACAGCCAAAGATATCAGTAGTGTATATATCTTTTTAGTCATCATATTCGCGAATATTGATTGTTGTTGAAATCTTGAAATCATTGATTGAGTTGTTGGTGTCTTGCAGAATCTTCTGACCACTCTTTCCCTTACGTGTAGAGGTTTTGCGGTAGAGCACTTCTGCATTATATCCGCTTACGGCACTGATGGTAGCATATCCTCCATCAATATCATTGTAGAGATGTTTAGTGCTTATATCTACACCTTTAGTGTTGTATTTCAAAATATCAACACCATCGATAACATATTTCTTTGGTATTGGCAGCCACATATTTCCTTTTGTTTTGCCATAGCTATAGATAGGCTCAATCTCTGCAATATTATCATCAGTCTTGAAGATGATGACACCATTAGGACCACCATTGATAAAGTTTATCTTTGAAATGGCTGCAAACGAACTGTATATGAATTTAAGTGCTGGTACATCAGGGTTATTGATGGTTTTTCCGCTTTCATCTTTAGCCTCAAAGTCGGCAGTGAGAAGATTTTTCTCGTGTTCTGCATTAACAGTATGGTTTATGGCGCTGTTTGTTATCACAACACTCTTTCCTGGTTCAATAACATGTGGGTTGTCGTTAGGAATGCGGAAAACTTGCTTGCAAATAACTACAGAACCTTCGAATTTCTCGTCAAGCTGTTCAAGAGTATAGGCAGGAGTAGAGTTTGATTCTACAAAGCCGATATACAATCCCGCTACATCTATAGGCTCATCGCTCTGGTTATAGAGTTCCAAATACTGACCGGCAACATAATTCTTGTTGTTTTTGTCTTTGCTGCCAGCATAGTATATCTTACCTATGACAAGCGAACGGTTGATAGACAGAACTGTAGGAAGTGTTACCTGATCGTTGTCATCCTTGATGAGCAGGTTGTTGATATTTCCAGTAACCACAGCACCATCGTTAACAATATTATCGCCTGTAAGGTCGCTGTATTCGTCTGATGTAATGTCCCATGAGGTAGAGACGGTGTAAACATCAGGAATTAGCCCCGTAAACGAAGCCAAGCCATTGGCGTCTGTGGCTGCTTTTACAGTAGCACCAAGAGTGTTTGTTAGTGTTATTGTATGTCCGTTTAGGTTGGCTTCTTTTGTAAAGTCTTCAGGTGCGGTGACCTGAACCTTTGCTGAAATGTAGTGTGCTTCATCGCTGTAGTCAACACAGCTACAGAAAAGTGCAATAGAAGCTGCTATATATAGAAAGAATGTTTTCTTCATAATCCTTATAGTTTAAAATTAAGTTCTACACCATAGCTGAATTTATTGGTGTTGCGCTGAACCAAACTGTTTGATGTATTTGTTTTCAGATATGGCTCATAGTAGCTCACATTGTTAACATAGAGTGACAGACCACCAATCTTACCCAATTCTTTTGTCAAACGACCTTGTATATTCCATGTGATAGGATTCTTTGTTGGTACAGAGTTGGAACCATCAATAGCGAGGTCGCTAATCTTTACTGTAGGTGTATTTGGCTTTTCTGCATAATAGTTACCTTTCATATCAAGATAGCCGTTCTGCATGCTTTCGCTAATCTCGTGATATGTTAGATCCGGAGTGATGTATGCAATGGCATTCTTTGTTGCAGTGAAACTGTAGTTGTAGTCATACCATATAGCCTGTGCGGTGAAAGAAGCAACCATACGCAGACGTGGAATATTGGTCACAATCTGTAAAGTGTTGATAAATCTGCGATATTTATCGTAGTCAAGAGCAGAAGGATACACCACCTTGAATGGGGTAGTGTTACGGGCATTAAAATCAGGTGTTATGTAGGCATGCTTAGCGTTGGTAGAAAGCATATCTGTTGACCATGTCTTAGTCTCTGAATATGCACCACTAAACAATAACTTTGTGTTTAGAGGCTTGATACTACCAAAGTCAAAGTTAAACTCGATACCTTTGTTCACTGTTGTATTGGTGTTTCCAATAGCACCTGTTGTCATAAATACATTGTCAACGCGTGGGTCACCATATTCAATATTACCATTTGTGACTTTAGCATCCTTGTAGTAGTTGCTTTGGTAAACAAAGTATTGTGTTGCAGGACCAAAACCATTAGGTGTCTTGTCGTGATAAGCCAAGATGTTGAGAATGCGGTTTCCTGGAAGTTTTATATCAATTCCAAACTCAACCTTTGTTGTTGTGGCATTCTTCAGATTCTTACTTCTCTGTACATCGTAAACCTGAGTGTGGTATATCAAGCGTTGATCTTCTTTTTTATCCTCATCCTGTGGCATATAGTTAACAGCTACTCGGTCATCATATTTCTTGTCTGGATAGAGGTAGTCGAGTCCTGGTGTCTTTGAGTTCAGACCAATACCTCCACGGATGTCTAACCACTTGGTTACAGAGAACGAAGCGTTAAGACGTGGTGAGAGAGCAGAGGTAGCAACATCTGAGAATGGTTGCTGTGTGGTGAAACGTAAACCGAAGTTCACCATGAGTTTGTTTATCTTGTTGATGTTCCATGCGAAATTATCTTCAGCATAGAAAGCCAACTGATGGAGCGTAGGGATATCGTTGAATGCTCTTGGACGTCCATTGCTGTTAGGACGCAAAGGTTTTCTATCGTCTTCATTGAAATAGCCTTTACCGCTGTTCCATGACATGCGATAGTCTAAACCAGCCTTGAACGATTGACGAATCTTTCCTGATGTAAAGAAGAAAGAATCGTTGATCTTGGCGAAAAGGTTACCAGGACGGCTTTCGGTCTTACCTGTGGCCAGATAGCTCTGTGTCATCCAACCTACAGGATAATAACCTGTTTCGCGAGCTGTGAGTATTGGAAGCAAACCGCTTGAGTTGGTTACAAAACTTGACTGTTTATTATCTATTTTACTCATAGTAACACCTAATGTGTAGTTTAGGGTGCGCATCAGGAGCTTGTCTATAGAGATGCGACCATTATGAGTAAGTCCGAATGTGTAGTTGGTGTTTTGGGCTTCTGTGCCATCAGCAATGGCATCAGGGTCTTTACCGTTCCAGTCGTTAGAATAAAGCATACGGAACTTGGTGTCGGTATGCCATTTGCGAGTGATGTCATAACCATAGCCAAGGTTGAAGGTGTAGCGACCGAATGAACGTGTTTTCTGTCGTGGATCGCCCCAAGCCTTTGCATAATCGAAATTGAAGTTCAGGATGCCAGCCTTGCGAAGATTGAAACCTTTGCCTAAAGAGTAGTTTTGCATCTCAGGATTGATCTTTCCTTTAAACTGCCATGGTGTTACACCAACCTTACTCTTTACGATAACAAGTCCGCTGGTGAGGTCACCATATTCAGCAGAAGGAATACCACGAATAACTTCTACGTTCTCAATATTGTCGGCAGCAACGGTACGAAGGTCGGTACCCACGAATGCTGTACTTGAGAACCCGCCTTGTGTCATGGTACCATTATTATCCATAGGCACACCGTCAACAATAACGCTTGAACCAAAAGCACTTGTGTTATTGTTTGTCAGTGAGCGCAACTGCAGGTTGCTTTGCTGAGTCATATCGGTATTACCCATTTCCTTTCCAGGAATGAGCTGCATCACATCGGCAAGTGATGTGGCTTGCAGGTGATCGATTGCCTGTCGTTCTATGAGGGTGGTTGTTGATGCTCCAGATGATTTCTGTTTTGCTGTTACAACTACTTCCTTTAATGCGAGTGATGTTGGAGTTAGTTGAATGTTTAGGTTCAGATTTTTGTTCACAAGAACGGTTGTTGTGAACTTCTCAAAGCCAACATACGAAATCTCAATGGTGTAGTTTCCGTATGGCACGTTATGTATGGTTGCCTTTCCGTCAACATCAGTAACGGTAATAGCCTCAAGTGGTTTCATACTTACTGTTGCCATCATAACAGATTCTTGAGTTCCTTTTTCTCTAACAGAGAGATTTACTGAGTACTCTCTCTTGTTGTTGGAGCCTTGTGCTCTTGTGCTCTGAACTGAAAAAATCAGCACAAACAACAACATGATAAGGGTGTAGATGCCTTTTTTCATTGTTATTATAATTGTGTTATTTTTTAGAATTCTAATAAAATAATACGACTTATAGAAAGTCTCGTACAAAATATGTTGTGTTATAAATGTGCAAACTTCAAATAAAAAATAATCACTCTCAACAATTGCAAATATAATAGAAATATTCTGTATTGTCAACGAAATCGGCAAATAATTTGTTGGTGTGCAAGTAAAATACATATTTTTCATTATCTTTGCAATATAACAAGTAAAAGAACAATATGACACAAGAAGAAAAGATACAGATAGAAGAACGCATTGTTGATGTGCTGAAGACCGTTTATGACCCAGAGATTCCTGTTGATATCTGGAATCTGGGTATGATATACAAGATTGATGTCAAGGACGATCATACGGTTGATCTTGATATGACATTTACTGCTCCAAACTGTCCTGCTGCTGATTTTATTCTTGAAGATGTTCGCACAAAGGTAGAGAGTGTTACTGGAGTGAATGCTGCAAACGTGAATCTTGTTTTTGAACCAGCTTGGGATCAAAGCATGATGAGCGAAGAGGCACGTGTTGAATTAGGTTTTGACTAATTGCTATTATGAGAAAAAACGTGTATTTCTTGTCAGATGCCCATTTGGGCTCATTGGCTATTCCGCATGCCCGCATGCAGGAACGTAGATTGGTGCGTTTCCTGGATTCAATAAAAGATAAGGCTTCTGCTGTTTATCTTTTAGGTGATATGTTTGATTTCTGGGATGAGTTTAAATATGTTGTCCCCAAGGGATATACTCGTTTTTTAGGAAAGATAAGCGAACTTACTGATGCTGGTGTTGAAGTGCATTTCTTTACTGGTAATCATGATCTCTGGACCTATGGTTATCTTGAAGAAGAATGTGGGGTTATCTTGCATCGTAAGCCTGTTACAACCGAGATTAATGGAAAAGTATTTTTTCTTGCTCATGGTGATGGATTAGGTGATCCTGACAACAAGTTCAAACTGTTGCGTAAGGTGTTCCATAATCGTGCTTGCCAGAAACTGCTTAACTTTTTCCATCCTTGGTGGGGAATGCAGCTTGGATTAAACTGGGCAAAGCATAGTAGATTAAAGAGGGCTGACGGTAAGGAAGCGCCATATATGGGTGAGGATAAGGAATATCTTGTTCTGTTCACCAAGGAGTATATGAAAACTCATAATAATATTGATTACTTTCTATATGGACACCGCCATATAGAACTTGACCTTAACCTATCAGAGAATACTCGCATGATGATTCTCGGTGACTGGATATGGCAGTTCACTTATGCTGTTTTCGATGGTGAACACTTGTTCATGGAACAGTATATTGAGGGAGAGACCAAACTATAACGCAATGCAGGGCATTGCTAAATGACAAATGATAAATGATAAATGAAAAAGAAGCGCAAAGCGCTTTCAATTTTTACTTCCCTCGTTTATCCGGATGCACCAGCTTCGCTGACAGCATCCACTCGGTCAGTGACCTTCGGTTGCATCTTTCAATTTTTCCATCTTTCAATTTTTCCATCTTTCCATTTTACAACTTCCCAGCTTCATAATAGCTATAGTAAACACCATCTGTTACGATGACATGATCCATAAAGAACAAGCGCATAGTTTGACAGGCTTCCTTTATGGATTGTGTTAGTTTATCGTCTTGTTTACTTGGATTTATATTCCCACTTGGATGATTATGTACGAATGCAACAATGGTTGCATTACATAGCAATGCTTCACGAAGGATGATACGTATGTCGGCAGATGTTTCGCTGATACCTCCACGTCCTATGCGGATGGCTTTGATGAGTTTCTTGTTTTGGTTCATAAGCAAAGCCCACGCTTCTTCTACATCAAGGTCCTGCATTTTTGGAAACATATACTCGTAGATGGCAGAAGCGCTTGTTAGGTGAGGACGTTCTTCAACATGAGCGGCTGACCTGCGTTTACCCAGTTCACAAGCCGCAAGAATGGTTATTGCTTTGGCTGGCCCCATTCCTTTGTATCTTTGTAGTTGCTGACTCGTCATCTTTCCGAGTGTGTTTAGATTGTTATTGCAATCGTTTAAAATGCCTTTCATGAGGTCTACAGCGCTCTGTTCAGGTGAACCTGAACCAATAAGAATAGCCAACAACTCTGCATTACTGAGAGCTGAGGCTCCCAGCCTTTCAAGTTTCTCTCTTGGGCGGTCTTCTTCCGACCATTCGTTAATGTTCAGTTTGTCTTTCATGGGACAGTTTTTTATTTATAAAAGTTCTTTTGATATGCAGAAAATTCATCCTTACCTTGAACACAGCGTTTCCACCATGCTTCGATAAAGCCACAGCCGTAGCCCGTTAGCTGAGTAAAGGCGGCACGAATGCTGAGTATGCCAATCTTGATGCTCTTGTTCTGTATGCTTGAATCGGTAAAGATAAGTAGGGAATACAATAATAGTGGTAGCAGTCCCAAGGCTGTGAGGAGGGGGACTTTGATAAGGACACCAGTCATAGCCAATATGCAACAAATGCCAACTCCCACAGTGAATACCATAGGGAGTAGATGCACGAGTTTCAAACTCTCTGGATATTTCTTGTATAGGTTGATGCGAGCAATTCCACTGTTGTAAACCTGACGCCAGAATTTTCTGAAATCGGTTCTGCGCTTGTGGTAAACCCATGCACCAGGGAATAGACGGCATTTGCAACCTGCCTTGAAAATACGGATAGAGAAGTCGATGTCTTCTCCAAAACGCATCTTAGAGAAACCTCCCAGCTTATTGTACACCTCACGACGTATTCCCATGTTGAAAGAACGAGGATAGAACTTATCCATTTTTTTCTTGCCTCCTCTAATACCTCCTGTAGTGAAGAATGAGGTCATGGAATAAGATATTGCTTTCTGGGTGTCGGTGAACGAGTTGTGAGCACGGTCGGGACCACCAAAGGCATCGGCTTTATCACGATGCAGTTCTTCCTCTATTGCGTACAAATAGTTTTCTGGCAACACAACATCGCTGTCGAGAATAAGCAGATATTCGCCTTCTGAACGTTCAGCACCATAGTTTCTACTTTGTCCAGGTCCGCTATTCTCCTTCATGAAGTATTTTAGGTTGAGCTTGTCGGTGTATTTGTCGCACACCTCTTTGCACGGCTTCTGTGAACCATCCTCAACAATGATAACCTCGAAATCATTGAATGTTTGGCGAGTAAGACTTTCTAAAAGCTCGTCAATTTCATCAGGGCGATTGAAAACTGGGACAATGATGCTGTATTTCATATAAAAAGAATGTGGAATGTGGAATTTGGAGTGTTAAATTAGTCGGCTGCGCCGATTAGTAATTATTCAGTTATAAATTATGTCTCTGACTTTAATTTCTAACTTCTATCTCCTAACTTCTAACTTTAAACGATTGAAGCGTTGTCTGCTATTTTCGTTTAATTGGCTTGTACTTATGTGTAAAATGTAAAAAGGTAAAAAGTAACAACTTGCAGATTTCTCTGCAAATCATTAACCTTTTTACCTTTTTTATAGATGTAATTTATGATTACTTATCGTTGTTTACACGACCGAGGTAGCTACCGTCGCGTGTGTCAACCTGAATGGTCTCGCCCTCGTTGATGAACAGAGGAACACGAATCTCAACACCTGTTTCAAGTGTAGCTGGCTTAGTAGCGTTAGTAGCTGTGTTACCCTTTACACCTGGCTCTGAGTGAGTAACGGTGAGGATAGTCTTAACAGGCATTTCTGCAGAGAGGATAGTAGATGTTTCTGTATCAGTAACAACATCAACAACATCACCTTCCTTCATGAATTCAACACCAGTGATCATATCCTTAGCGATTGGAATCTGATCGTATGTCTCCTGGTTCATGAAGATGAAGCCTGTAGCATCCTCGTAGAGATACTGATAAGGACGATGCTCAACGCGAACGTCATCAAGTTTGAAACCAACCTGGAATGTGCGCTCGAGTACACGACCGTCAGCTACGTTCTTCAGCTTGGTGTTCATTACAGTATTACCTTTTCCTGGCTTACGGTGCTGAAAGTCGATGCACTTCCAAATACCACCATCCATACGGATACAAGTTCCGATTTTGATTTCCTGTGAATTAATCATTGCTATTTTATTTATAATTATTATCAGATAATGTTGCTTTGCGGCGCAAAGATACAAAGAAAATACAAAAAATCATCAATTTGAGGCTTAAAAATCGCTTAAATCTTTGGTAATTCGAAAATTATGAGTAATTTTGCACCCTCGAAAGGGCTCTTTGGATTCTTAAACGTTCCTTTTATGCTCATTTCCAACATTTTGCAATAATAACAAAATAAAAAGATAAAACAATGAAGAGAACATTTCAGCCTCACAACCGTCGTCGTGTAAATAAGCACGGTTTCCGCGAGAGAATGGCAACAAAGAATGGTCGTCGCGTACTTAACAAGCGTCGCGCTCATGGCCGTAAGAAGTTAACTGTTTCTGACGAGCATCACGGAAAGTAATCTTTTCTGATAGTCGTTTGACTCATTAACAAAAAGCAGCAAGGAAATTTATTCTTTGCTGCTTTTTGCGTTTACGGGCAGTTTTTCGGTGTAATACGCTTTTAATAGAAAAAAAATATCTATATTTGCGCAATAAAACAATATTGAATGAAGCAATCGGAATTCTTTGGAAAATTCAAGAGTTGGTATCTTTGGGGAAACTTGCTGGCAATGTTTGCGGTGGTATTAGCCGTAGGCATTGGAGTGCGATATGGACTTGATGTATATACTCATCATGGTGAGTCTATAGAAATTCCGAATGTTAAGCATCGCCAGTTTGCTGATGCTGAACAAATCTTAAAAAATGCAGGCTTGAAGATTGAAGTGGTTGACACAGGTTACGTTAAATCACTTCCTGCTAACTGTATTCTTGAACAGTCGCCTGCTCCTGGTGAAAAAGTAAAGTCTGGACATGTTATAACTGTAACTATAAATGCTTCTCATTCTCCAACCATCACTCTTCCTGATGTTATTGATAATAGTTCTTTGCGCGAGGCTATGGCTAAGTTGTCGGCAATGGGCTTCAAACTTGGGATGCCTCAATATGTTCCTGGTGAGAAAGACTGGGTATATGGTATTCTTGTGAGGGGACATCATGTTGTGGCTGGTGATAGAATATCTACAGACGATACTTTGATTATACAGGTGGGCAACGGACTGCGCGATGGTGATGATTCTGTTGACTATATCGACCCAATAGCGCCTGACTATGGAGATGATGAAGGTGATGTTGATGAGTTTGAAGAGGTGACAGATGGCGGAACTTCTAAGAACGAGTCAGAATAACGACACAACAAAAATACGAGAATAATGATAGAAGATATAAATAACGAATATGACGAACTTGATGATGAACAGCAACTCTATGAACATTGGAAGATAGAGGTTGATGCTGGTCAGACTCCTGTGCGTATAGATAAATTCCTTGCGGAGAAGAATCCTTATCAGAGTCGTAACCGCATTCAGGCTGCTGCTGATGCAGGGTGTATTCATGTCAATGGTTCAGCAGTAAAGAGCAACTATAAGGTGCGACCTAATGATGTTATCACTTTGATGCTTGATAGACCAAAGCATGATACAAGCATTGTTGCCGAAGACATACCGCTAAATGTGGTTTATGAGGATGATGACCTTATGGTTGTCAACAAAGAGGCAGGAATGGTTGTGCATCCTGGTGCTGGTAATTTCACAGGTACATTGATAAACGCTGTGGCTTATCATCTCAAGGATCTTGAATCATTTGACGCCAACGACCCTGAGGTGGGACTTGTTCATCGCATAGATAAAGATACCAGCGGCTTGCTTGTTGTTGCTAAGACTCCAGAGGCAAAGACTGCTTTGGGTAAGCAGTTCTTCAACAAGACTACTCATCGTAGCTATAATGCTCTTGTGTGGGGTAATTTCATTGAAGATGAGGGACGCATAGAGGGAAATATCGCCCGTGACCCAAGAAACCGTTTGAGAATGAAGGTATTCTCTCCTGATTCGGGTATAGGCAAATCGGCTGTTACACACTATCGTGTCATAGAACGCTTTGGATATGTTACTCTCATAGAATGTGTTTTGGAAACAGGACGTACCCATCAGATACGTGCTCACATGAAGCATATTGGACATCCGCTCTTTGCTGATGAAACTTATGGAGGCAATGAGATTCTGCGTGGACAGCGTTCGTCAAGCTACAAGGCATTTATTCAGAATTGCTTTAAACTGTGCCCCCGTCAGGCATTACATGCCAAGACCTTAGGTTTTGTGCATCCTCGTGAGAACAAAC
>DGRY01000048.1 GCA_002391185.1 Prevotella sp. UBA4376 | reverse complement strand
GCCTAACGGCTCAAACCTTTTTAGATAAAAACATGGGAGCCTCTCCCATCCCTCCCCAAAAGGGAAGGGCTAACCAACTAACAGGTCAGCAAGGAATTTCAAGCAGATTGTTCTCCCTTCCTTTTGGAGGGGGCGGGAGAGGCTCTGGTTTTTCTCAAAGCATGTTACTATCGCTTGCGATAGTGCAGAGAAAACGACAAGGGCTTTGAAAACTAGTTTTCATAAGCACGAAGGCTTTTTTCTTGCATAGATGCCAAAGGCATCATAATGCTTTGAGGGTTTTCTTTGTTTTTTTTAAGTTTATCATTTCTCATTTATCATTTAGCACGCCCTTGGTGTGCGCTATTATTCAATGTTCAATATTCAATGTTCAATAGCAATGCTATGCATTGCGCTATTCTCTGTCCGTTAGGCACTCCCCTCCTTCGGAGGGGGCGGGGGAGGTTTACTCCACCTTACTCACCCTCGGATCACCTGTGCCATCACCAGCGAGTTTTACTGTGACATAGTATTCATAGTTGCGAAGGAGAGTTATCTTGTGATACTGTATTTCGTTCTGTGAAGAAACGCCACCTAAGTAAACACGATAGAGGTATTGATCGGTAAACCCGTCAGGTATGCCAACTATTTCAACGTATGTTGGATGAGCGCCATTAGGAATATTGGCCTCACATCTGTCGGTTTGTTTTGTTGCTCCAACAATATTCTCGTTATAGTTTTCATATACATAGAACGCCTGCTTTATCTGTTTGCTCTGATCGGCAGCAGGAACCTCCACATAAGGGATATCGCCATATTCAACACCTGAAACGTTTATGCCTTTATTGAACATATACGAAATCTTTGGAATGCTACATACCCTATATTTTACTATTTTCATCTTCTGAGGGATGAGATTAAGCGTGATCTTGGTATTCTGTCGTGTGAAACTCAATGTGGCACGTGTTAGACCATTGTTGGCTACAGTTACATTCTCAAGTTTTGTGACCATTACCGGAGCCTCGGCATTGTTTATTGTGGTAAGGTTAGTACCAGCCTGTGAATAAAGTAACTGCGTACCCTGACCAATACTCTGCACACCATCTGTAGCACTTACTCTGAGGTTTAGTCCCTCGAAAGCTGTCTGTGTGTAATCAGTAACATTCTCCAGATTCTCAAACATATCAGCATCACCAACATTGGCAATAGCATATATCGTTACAGTTTCACCGGCATGAGAAGAACCAATGTTGAGCAAGGTAGTATATGGATTATCTACATACATTGGCGAATAGAAGTGCTTTATCTTCTTGCCGTCGGAACCAAACACCACAATATGAATATTATTGATAGTGTTCTCGAATTCGGCAGAGATAACACGTGAGCGTGTGTCGATGCGCTCGCCTTCTTGCAAGGTGTTCATAGGAACAACCTCAGCCTTAAGAGCAATAACACCTGTTTGGTTATTGGTCTGCTGCTCTTCCTCGTTGCTGCAAGCAACAAAGAGAAATAACGACATCATTGCCAGAATTATATATTTCTTTTTCATATATCTTTAGTTTATGAGTCTAACCTTAACTCTTAACATTAACCTTAACTCCGTTTACGTTGAACGTTTTTAGGCTTGCGCCCTTGAGTTCTTTTTTATCAAGAATTAGAGAATTAGAGAATTTTAGGCTAACGCCCTTGAGTTCTTAATCTGTTTTCTTTGAATTCAGAAGAATTTGGAGAAATACGAGGGCGCAAGCCTAAAATTCTCTAATTCTCTAATTCTTGATATTTTTTAAGCGCTTTGCGCTTCTTTATCATTTCTCATTTATCATTTAGCAATGCTATGCATTGCGCTAATCTTCCCACTCAAACCTGCCATCATTTTCATCAATATCATTGAGGTTGATAGTGACATAATAGTCGTAACCTCTGAGAATATTGTAGTAGTTGAACTCCGATGCATTGATATCGGTAATGAGATTACCTAAGTAATATCGATATGTGCCCTGCTTACCAGCCATATCAGCTACATAAACCTCAAGGTAAGTGGCGTTAGCAGGAGCGTGAACTGCAGTGCGCTCTGCCGATGACGATGCAGGCTTCACCGTCACCTTACCCATGTGGTTCTCATTCATATAGTATGTGAAATGAACAATTGTAGAATCACCTGTGATATTTACTGCAGGGAAATTAGAGTATGTACCATTAGGTACGTCATAAGCATTATTAATACTTTCATTCTTATATATGTCATGTAGAAATCCCGACAACGGCACATTACACAAACGATAGCCTTTTAGACGGAAACCATTTATGGCATCAGCAAGAGGTGCATTAATAGTGAAGTTTACCTTAGCACACTGTCTATAGAGTTCAAGTCGGAAAGGCACAATACCATCAGTAACCTGCACAGCAACACCATCACTCACCATGAGCTGCCCGTTGTTAGAAACAGCGACACTACCAATAGAAATATTGCCAGCAGAATAGTTCTCGGGGGCAGAGAAAGAAACAATAATATCTTTAAATTCTGTCTCTGTTTGAATACCATCAAAGAGAGTAGGATTATTGGTGTTGGCAATAGCATACACCGTGCATGTCTCTCCTCTATTTGTTGACAAACCAATCTGCATATCAAATTTCAGAACGCCCTTTTCTACAGCCTGATAACCTTTTCCTGAGATTTTCCCACTGGAATTGAATGTCAGGATGGTACAGTCATAGATGCTATCATCGGCAGCAGTGTTTATACTACGTGCTGTGATATCATGACCAGCCTCAAGAGTGAGTTTCAGAATGCCCTTAACCGACTCTTTCTCTGATGTAACAACATCATCAGAGCAAGCTGCCACCATCAATATGCCTAAAAAAAGTATAAAATATCTTTTCATATATCTTTAGTTTATGAGTCTAACCTTAACATTAACTCCGTTTACATTGAACGTTTTTAGGCTTGCGCCCTTGAGTTCTTTTTTATCAAGACGAGTTGATGAGAGTTTTAACTCGAATAATTAGAGAATTAGAGAATTTTAGGCTAACGCCCTTGAGTTCTTAATCTGTTTTCTTTGAATTCAGAAGAATTTGGAGAAATACCAGGGCGCAAGCCTAAAATTCTCTAATTCTCAAATTCTTGATATTTTTTAAGCGCATTGCGCTTCTTTATCATTCCTCATTTCTCATTTATCATTTAGCACGAAGTGCGCAGTATTTATCATTTATCATTTCTCATTTATCATTTAGCGAAGCGCCTGCGCCTGCGGCTGCGGCGCTTTGCGTACTAGAACGCTATTACCGGCCGAATCTTACATAATGTTGACTTATGCAAGTTAGTTGCAAAGAGCATAGAGCCTTCATTTGTGAAACTAACAGCAATGGCATGTGAATTATCATATTCTGAAGATGTCCAGTAGTTAACGCTTGAATCTGTTGATGTGACAACAGTGAATGGATCATAGCTACCAGCTGCCAACACACTCAATCGGTTGTTGATAGTATTAGCCGCTTGAGCCGAAATCATATTCTCGGTGGTGCCATGCCAACCATCAAAAACATAGTTGTTTGAGAGGTTACCCAGATTCTTGAGTATGAGAAACCACTGACCTGCACTTGGCAGGAACCAACCACTTGTGCCATCTGGAGCAGCAACACCTGTCCATGTGCGTGCAGCATCGGCAGCAGCCTTACCCTCTTCTTTGTAAGTGTTTGTATAGCCATCAATATCTTGGTTTCTATCGTCATTACCTTCACCAGTAAGATCAGTAACATTCGAAATATTCACCGATGAGCCCCAAGCAAAAGAGTTATCTATATCTCTAAGAGCCATAGCATAACCATGGATATATGCAGGTGAATGACTTTGATCATTAGATGATGTTGTAGTGCTAAAGATAATAGCTACAGGTGTCTTAGCTGGATAGTTGGTAACACTACCCCATGTGCCGTCGCTGAAGAGGAAGTTGCCCACAGAGAGGTCGCTGAGAAAATCGTACGTTTCATGAGAGTCAGCTATGTCTGGACCATTAATATTCATGCTGCCTGCAACTTGCTGATTGCCAGAAGTCTCATCCTGATTCTTACGTTCGTTAGGTTGGAAAACGGCATTAATAGACTGCAAAGTACCAAAGGTATAGTCCTCAGTAACCTTGATATAGTATTGATAGTCAACACCAGGTGTTGGATCAATATTGTCTATTGAAGCATTCTTTATGAACAAGTCAACACTATAGTTATAGTTAGGATAAAGTTGCTTGCTGTATGGACCACCATTAGGAACAATATTACTATTGGTATTATGATTCAGATAAATAGAATACTTAACAGTCTTTGACTCTTCTGAATTTGCAGGTTTGTAAACACCCTTTACAACCAACATAGTTGGAGTAGCAGGGTTGTTAGGCATGGTGTAGAAAACCATTGCTGGAGATGTTTCATTCCATGTGGAAGCCGTACTGGTGAGAGTGCGGTTAGTTGGAGTATAGCCTCCAAGATTAATGCCACTACCTAAATATGTCTTGAAATATTCAGCATTAGCTGATTCGCCTTGATAAAATATACCACCTTCGTTATTAAAGAAACGGTAATCCTGAGCTGCTGCCGACTCGGCAGTTTCAAGATACAGGTATGGAGGCACGTTCTTTAGATACACCTCAGTAGGGGTGAACTCAGCATCGCCTTCGAGCGAGGCTGTAATGGTGTTCAATGTAACCTTTGCCAGCATGTGATTAACTGGGACTGCAGCACGGAACATATCTGTTTCGTTTGGCACAGCCTCAAGGTTGGCCTTGCCAAACATTGGTGCTCCGGCTGGATTGGCAATAGTCTTGTCGGTGGCATCACCAAGGATGGCACGGTCGATATCTATAAGTATCTCATCGAAATCTACCTTACGGCTAACGGTTGAGAACACACTTGATGGAACATTGATTGCAAGAAACACCTGATCGTTGGCTGCAAGATTAGGCACACGGGTGTTGATAAGCTGATTCTGAGGCTCTACCTCCTGAATAGTCTTAGCTACACCATTGGCTCCAAAGATGAGCAAAGTGGTCTTGTTGATTGTGTTTTCAACATCGGTACCAGGATCGGTATGTGCAACAGCACGACTGTAATTGTTGGCTGTCGTACCTATGTACACCACAAGATTGTTACCATCGGTAGGACGCAAGCCTACATCAGTAACAGCATCAGATGATGAACAAGATACTGCCAACAGAGCCATCATAGCCAACAGACTACCGATTATCAATGTTATCAAAGTTGATTGCTTCATATAATTATTTCTGTTAAGTTTTTAACCTTTGAACTTTGAGGTTTGAGATTTGAACTTTATGATAAGTTTTTATAACCTTTGAATTTTGAGGTTTGAGATTTGAACATTGAACTTTTGCAGCAATGAACTCATCCTGTTAGTTAGCCCTTCCCTACTGTGGAGGGATGGGAGAGGCTGCCCACTATATCGTTGTACTCTGCTTTGCCTCCTTGTAACTAACAATGCTGATTGTTACGTTGAAGGACAGTTCCCTGTCATCTTCTTCAAGTTGAACCTCTGACACCTGACTGGCAAGTGAGTAGTTGCCAACGGTGAAATTAATATCAACTGTTGAACCACGTGGTGCATCACTGGCAGGAGAGATGGCCCCCTTGCCCTTTATTGTCAGGTTGAGCAGATAGCTCTTGTTTGCCTCAAGCTTCGAATCATCAGCATAATTGGCTGCATCGGTATATGATGTGTTGCCAACACTTATTGAGTTGTACACGTGGTTCATTATTACTGGATAATACACCACCGACTCGTTATTATTTGAATCAGTATATATACCCTTGAGAACCATTCGCGTGGGATGAGTGGCATCGTGAGGGAACACATAGAAATACTGCCATGTGTTTCTGTCGCCACTCTGAGGCAATGTGATGTCGTCATATCCGCTACTGAGAACAGGCATACTGCCTGAAATACTTGTCTCTCCAGTAGCCCCCTTGATAATAATATCCCCATCTTGCAGTTCGGTGAAATCAGAATAAGATGAGCCTACCCATGGATTTTCTGCCGAGAAATCATAAATGCAATGCTTTTCATTAACACGATACACAAAGATTTCCTTTGGTATGAACGATTCTTCTGAAGGAATATCCAAGGTTATATTACTCACTCCAACACGAGCAAACAAGCGTTTCAGTGATATTGCTTGTGTAAAAGGATTCTCATTATCCATCTGTTCCGTGATACTGATGGGGGTATTACCAACCATTGGTATTGCGGAATACTGATCTGCATCAAGACTGAGAATACCATTGTTTACTAGGTCGTATTTGGAGTTTATTGAATGTATAATATTAGAAGAAATATTTGCCAAGATAAGCATTTCGTTAGCTGCTGTTGTTGTGTTAAAACGATATGTCTTGCCCTCAACATATGTGTCATTATGCAAGGTGATAAGTGTTCCGTTTTCATCGAAAACAAGAAACGACAAACTACTAACCTTAGCATCGATACTATGGCTGTCTTCATCGGTGGCATTAGGATCGCCCATGAAACGCGTCATCTCTGCCCTGTCCAAACGAACAGAGATAACTACATCCTTATTCTTCTTTTCAACTGACGAAGTAACATCATTTGAACAAGAAGCAAGGCCTGCAGCCATTGCCACGATTGCGAGTATGTAAGAAAATATCTTTTTCATATTACGACCTCACCCCCCGCCCTCCCCTTCAGGGAGGGAGCCATCCCTAAGGGATGGATACCTCCCAGAGAGTTTTGGGACTTGATTTTTAGTTCTTTATTTCACACGCGAAGCGTGCTTTTTAAAAGAAAACCTTAACGAAATAGAGATAATAGTATCTAAACTCAGTATAAGGTTTTAATGGTTTTTCTCAAAGCATGTTACTATCGCTTGCGATAGTGCAGAGAAAAGGCAAGGGCTTTGAAAACTTGTTTTCATAAGCACAAAGGCTTTTTTCTTGCATAGATGCCAAAGGCATCATTATGCTTTGAGGGGTTTTCTTTGTTTTTTTTTAGCGCTTTGCGCATTATAGTGTTACGTTCTGCACAATATTAGCAGCCCATGGAGTAACCGAAACAGTCATCTCTATATTGCTTGCACCCTCTGATGTAGGATCTTCACTTGAACCAGCCTTTGGTTCATCAACAGGAGCACCTACAGCTGTGATGTTTATAGAATATGTGCGGTTTGCACCAATAGTACCTGTACCAGCATCAGCTATAGGATTATCACCGTAGCCAATCTTTCCTGCTTCAGGTGCTGCATTCACAACGCATACATAATACTTTGTTGTACCTGTTACATCAGCACTACTTGCATGATATGTACCCTTTATGATAAGCTTGGTCTTGTTACCATAGACAGATGACTTATTTGGGAAAACATAGAAATAAACAGGAGTAGAAGATGAATAAGGAGCTGCAGATGTGAAACTATTAATCATGTATTGTGCGAGAGGAAGATTAGAAACTGTGCCACTGTTTGCTTCATCTGCCAGATTCAGACCAACACAAGGTGTACCCGTTGTTGGTTCACCACGCAAAGAAGCTTTTGTATCTGATGTGATATCTGTATTAGCAAATGTAGATGTTGAATTAACATTATACAAGAATACCTCATCTACTGTGAATGATGCACCTTCTGAAGCTCCGGCGTAATTAGTCGTGAAACTATTAAGCACAACACGTGATACCATACGATAGAGAGGAATGTCTGCAGTAAAAGAGTTCTCCCCTACATTTGTAATAGTTGAAGTAGAACCAACCATTGGCAGAGCTGTAGATATCTGAGAAGCACCATTAGATGTACCATCTATTGATGTGATATCCAAAGATGCAGTAAGTGCCTGAAACGCTGTAAGTCCCTGTCCAACAAGTCCATCTGCTATATTCAAAGGAACATTAGCCAATACAAAGAATGAAGGATTTGTTGTCTTGAAGAAAACCTTAGGTTTATCCCCAGCAGCTTCACCAACAACAGGATTCTCTATTTTTACAACACGCTCAAATTTTTGAGCCGTCTCACCTTCGGTATTGTTATCATATACAAGAACCAGCAAGTTGTTTACCTTTGCTTCATCAGCAGGTAATGCACCAACTGTACGACTAATTCCACCTTTAATATTAAGTGTCAAGGTCTTAGTAACACCGTCCTTCAATACTGGGCCAGTATTTACATTCTCATCATTGCTTGAACTGCAAGATGTCATCATACCAAGAGCAATAATGCTCATTAAGATTAAACTTAATTTTTTCATAATCTTCATGTTTAAGTTTTATAAATTATTAAATAAGCCTCTCCTCAAGTAAAATTGAAAGATGAAAAGAATGAAATATTATATCGGCGTAGCCGACTAATCTTCAATATTCAATCTTCAATATTCAATAGCGAAGCTTTGCTTCGCGCTACAACGTGTACTCTCCTTCCACATCTACCCAATCAACAATAGTCATTGTTACTTCGGTCTTATTAGCACTCTTCAACTTCATCTTAAAATGATAGTTACGACCACCACCAAGGGTAAGTGTAGTAGTTGAAGGAATTGCGTATTCATATACATCGCCATTAGCGAGTGTTACCTCAAAGAACGCTGAACCAGAAACTACAGTCTGCGGAGGAATTAGTCCGCTTACCGTCAGATCAGTTGCCGATGATATCTCACCTATTAACACATCAGCAGGAACAGTTACCTCGCCTAATGAACCATCAGCAATGGTAAACTTTACTTGCGTACCCACCTGTTTCAGTTTTACCCGAGCACCCACGAGACCATCTGCCGTTAACGTACTTGGAGGCTCTAAGGTGAGCGTTATCTTGCTTAGTAGGTGACGCATAGAAAGAACAACATTCTGCGTTTTGTTTGCTGGATCATGAGATATTACATGGTGCACAGGATTACCATTCTTTGGAGTGCCATACATCAAGTCACTTTTTATATACCCTTCTGATGTACTTTGATCGGTTTGAACAGCAAAGTTATGCGGCTGATTCAATATACTATATGTTGTATGCCAAGGCGCATAGGCGATAAACTCCAAATCAACATCATCATTCGATAATGGGAAATAAGTTGGCGAAAGTGGCTCTAAATTGCCAACTCCATCATTGGTATAATACTTGTTGACATAACCATAGAATGTTGTATTGTTTTCTGGCTGAGAAACAAATACTCCCAATATCGTTGAAGGATCAAGCGCATTACCTTGTACACCAGTTGCAGCACGTGACGTTGCAACCTCACAACTCAACCTTACCTCATCGGCAGACAACTGTGAGATGCCTGTTTCGTTATCGTGGCTGCATGATGAAAGCATCACGAATGAAAACAATAGAAATATATTTTTGTACTTCATGCTGAATTGCTTAATGCGTTATATCTCCTGCTATTTCACGAGGTGATGAATAGGCATCAACCCAATCAGTAACCTCAATATTATTAAGAGTTATGGTACTTGCAACACGGTCAACAACAACATCTATATTAAAGGTGTATGACTTTCCTGCCTCAAAGGTGATTATTGATGGCAACACACCATATACTTTTTCTCCTGAGATAAGCTCTATCTCTATAAGACGAGTGCCGGCACTGATGTTTTGAGGGAGTATTACACCACTACATGCTTCAGAACCATTGTTTGATATAAGAATTTTCTTTTCTGTGTTACCAGAAGCAGTGACTGAGTTATTGACTGTTGCATCGAAAACAGCCTGAGTCATAGTATTGATAATGCTTACCTTGCTGTATTCGAGATTGGTTTTCTCTTGTGAAGTTGTCAGCACTACAGTTATCTTACTTGTGAGGTGGCGGAAACTGAGCACCAGATCACCTGTGAGGTTTCTTCCACTAAGAGTTGCATACATAAGGTCGCTGTTCTGATAACCCGTTTTTTCATTCTGATTAGACTGTATCTCAAAGAGATGATTGTCATTGACTGCGATATATGGGAATACTGCTACTACAGATACAGGATTTCCACTCGCTGGATAATATGGATTAGGTGAATTAACAGGTTTCATTGTCCCCTCTGTATCGGTGATGCGGTAGCGCATGGGCTGCTCATATTCAACACTCGGAGTGGGAGTAGCAGTAACCTCATTGATATAAATAGCAAACTGATTGTTTACAGAAAACTTGTTGCTTAATACATCAGTTGCAGCACGTGACTCCACCTCGGCGTCAACAGAGAAACTAATGATGCGTCGCTCGTTCATCTGTTCCTGTTCACCTGTTGTGCATGATATGAATGCAACTGCCAGAATCAACCAATATGTTATGTTTAAAACTCTCATTTCAAAATATTCTATGTTATGAAGCGAAGTTGTTATACAAGAACTTACTGCTTTGTTAATATGAAGATGTCCAGTTGTAAGTATCTCCAACTATCCAATCTTCTATGGTAGCCTTTAGACTGATAGTCTTCAAGGAATTGATTTTCACATTGTAAGTAACAATCTTGCCTGGTTCCCATGTTCTCTCAGCAAGAGAGGTGGTGAACTCAAACCTTGAACCATTATCATAAACGATTGTTACAGAGGCATCCTGATCAAGATGCTGCGGCATCATAAGAAATGTCTGATCATCGGCAAGAGGAACAGGAAGACCAGTACCTGTGCGAAGACGGGTATTGAGTGTGAAGTTTTTAGTTTCAGCACTAACACTGCTCCATGAATAATCGGGATCATTAACTGTGCCGTCTTTAATACGTCCATAAACGAAGCTTCCACCCTTCGACACGTTGTTTATGCTTATTTTTAGAATATAACCATGTGGAATAGATGCGTCGAAGACAAACTTGATAGCTGTAAGCATGTGAGTAAACTTCAGTGGTATTGGACTACCTACTGCAAGATCGGTACTCGACATACTGGATGTTGCAACCATAAGGTCTGGCTGCAAAGCAACAGAATCAGGAATGAGGAAATCGAAATAAGGATGTCCCACATAGTCGCGATTACCACCATTAAAAGTGATGTAAGGTTGTGGGGCATCATCAGCCTGATAAGGATAATAGCTACAGAACGACATCTCTTTGTTTATTGGAGGCATTGCAAATGGAGTGAATGTTTGCCAGCCATCCATATATTCTCCACTCTCTGTGTCATACATATAATTCTGTGTCTGTGTATATTCCTCACCTGTGTCGTAGTAGGAAGCAAAGACACCAAAAGAATCATAGATAGCATCAGAAAGAGTGTTAGTAGCTGTGCCTCGTGAGATTGCTGACTTGGCTGAGTTTTCAACCTGCCAACTACCAAGGAAATTAACATTGAACTTCAAAGGTCGCTTGTCAGTTTCCTCTTTTGTGGGCAGCTGCGTGCTATCGTCATGATTGCATGACGATAGTATTACGCTGCCCATTAGGGAAACTAATAATACTGCTAATTTGGCTTTAAAAAAGCTAAAGAAAGAAGTATACATAGTTTTAACTATTACTGATTCAAAAGTTTATAAATCAATATTACTTGTCTCAAAGTCATTGAACTGAACACCATCATTACTGGTAGTACTAGTAGGATTCACATTGAGTTCGCCACTACCAGCGAGAATCACTGATTCAACATTCATTTCCACTACCTTCATTGAAGGCGCTATATATTTCTTTTTCATACTTTTATCTATTAAGAATTAACAAATTAGAAAATTAAATCTTCTGGCTCCATCTCTTCCCAATGCTCCACAAGCACATCCTGTTGTATCCATTCAGCAATTGAGAATTCAGAGCCTTCACGTGGTTTGAATGGTGTGCCATCATCAAAATATCCACCGTCAAATTTTAACTTAATAGCTCTATTATAACCTTTCGAATTAAAGTTCGTACCAAAAGGATAATACACACTTTCCCATTCATTTGCACTTCCAGCAGCACCACCCCAGACATAACTTCCATTAGCAATAATTTTGCATTTCAATTCAACATAACATTGATGATTTGCATCAGCCGTTGTAATAGGAACAGGTGTTGTTGCTGTAGTAGTCCATTTTGTTGGT
The DNA here is from genome assembly GCA_002391185.1 of Prevotella sp. UBA4376. GTDB lineage: Bacteria > Bacteroidota > Bacteroidia > Bacteroidales > Bacteroidaceae > Prevotella. The sequence goes on along the minus strand of DGRY01000048.1, from coordinate 5,208 downwards.
CTCTGAGGCATCCAAAACCATTTGTCGGTTAAGGTAACAGCTGTAACCTTGTCAGGATTAAGCGTCACTGGACTTGGAAGAACCTTTGAAAAATTGGCATATAAGTCATTATTTAATGTCCATGTACCATTTGAATTTAGAGTTTTTGAATATTCAAATGTACCAGTTGTCTTCAAATTATGTACTATAACTTCATTAATAACAACAGTTACATTTTCAGTTTCAATAGCCTGCACACAAGTAAAATAAGGATTAGCTAAAGCATAATTAAAAGCAAGAGCAACCTTTCCACCTTGCGCAGCCTGAGTTGTGTTCACAGTACTTGCATACATCAAATCTCTTGGATTAGAAGGATCACATGTATAATCAAACCGTTGAACAGTACTCGTCATTGTTGTATTAGTAATTTCATCAACATTATCCATTTTTTGTGATAATCCCCAAAAACTGATTTTTGTAGAACCTGTAGGCCATGCTATGGCTCTATCTGCATTCCATGCAGTACCATCATAAGTATAATGAATATTTCTACCTTTTAGAGATCTACCAGAATATGATGTCACATAAAATTCCGTTATCACATCGGATATAGCACGCGAATTAGACCATGGAAATGTTGGAACAATTTCCACAAAACTGTAATTGTCATCATCTTGATTATTGTCAAGTGAACTTGTACAGCCCAACATGATTGAAACAAGAACTATAACAACACTTTTCTCATTAATATATCCAAAAACATCTTTCAACATCTTTTATAATATTAATTTAAGATGGATCAACAACAACACCTTTAATTGCATTTGTACCATTATCTTGACGGCTTGTTGCCACATTTAAACGAAAATTGTATGATTTATTAGCTTCAAAAGTAAAAGGAGTAGTTGAATTTACACGAATTGGGAAATATATAGAAGTCATATATCTATCTGTTTCATCTTGACTACCAAGGACTTCAACAAATATATCTCCAGCTCCCTCATCCCACCAATTTATATTTTTAATTTCATCTTCAGAAGCACCTGTCGTATTATATGCACAACAGTGAATTTCTATAAATGGCCCCGATGTATTTGTTGCAAATGAACCTGTATTTTCCCAAAGAGCTAATTTCTGTGGAAGAATCATTATGGCCTCATCACCAACCCTTAAATCTTGCACCTTGAATGGATCTGCATTGCAGGCAGCAAGAAGTCCTTCATCAGTAGGATCAGTTACTTCAGGATGAGCTGCTAAATATTCATCTTTTAAAGTATAATTTTGAGCTGTAAAACGTCTTGGTGTTTCATATTTGAACATTATTGTAGAATTCTCTCCGTCTACAGTCCATTTACCCTTACCGCCATTACCATCATCAGCAGTAAAAGAATAAGAACCGTTACACTTTATATTATGAATTTTGACATAATCAATCACTAAAAGAGCATTACTTTCTATTACACTTGCTGGAGATGTAACACCGTTATTTATCCACTCTTGATAATTCCAACGTATTTGAAGAGTTAATTTAGCAAAAGCATGCTTGAAAGGCAAAGTCAAAACACCACTCTCACCCTTAGTTGCTCCATTGTTGCATGCAACAAGGATATCCTTTTGGGCTGCAAGATTCACTGTACCATCATTATTCTTTGGCATAGTATAGGTGAATATACCATTCTTTATAGTGCTTAGTCCTAAACCATTAGTAGATGCATCAAGTTCATGACTACCACCAACGGAAAGTGCATAGAAATTATATGTTCCACCAGAACTGCTTGGCCACACAGCTTTGCTTGCCAAATTAGCATCTACAAGTCCCCAAGTACCTGATGTTTTCTGATAAGCTATACCATCACCTGTTACATCAAAAAGAGAAGTTGGAGTTCCACTTGTTGGGTTAGTATAACCATAGAGCATAAAGCTCTTAAATCCATCAGAACCTGTAGTGGCGATACGTGATCCATCATTTAGACTGGCATTAACAATCAAGGCATTTCCTTTTGCTTTGGTGGTAGAATCCAAAACATCATTGTCAGAACAGCTACTAATTGCAACTGCTGACGCAGCCAAGGCTGCAAGCATTATAATCTTTGATTTTTTCATAGAAATATTTTATTTAAAGATAAAAACTTATTATCTGGAGCCTCTCCCATCCCTCCCCAAAAGGAAAGGGCTAACTAACTGTAGAAACCCACTGACATCTTATCAGCTTACTCCCACTCTGTTTTTACACTTCTACAAGTAATTTGCGAAGTATTGTCGAGAGCCTGTCTATATCTTCTTATTTCTTTCATAATTGCTTTACGTTTTTTGCGAAGCTTATTACAAACCAAGTTGTTTGTTACAACTTTGTTTAATGCGATTATATTAACTTCAAATTATATTTATGTTTTGTTTAACTTCATTGTAAATGTCTTTTGGTCGGTTTGACAATTGTTTTACGGGAGCAAATATATAAAACAAACTACAAAATTAATCCTTTTTGGCGTTTTTTTTTTTTTGTTAACGTTTGCGCGAGCGCGCAAACGGGCAAGATTAAGAATTAAGATTAATTAAAACACCGATTAATAAAAGTAAAAACATGAATTACCATGCCCAAAATCGCCAGAATTCAATTTTACATATTTTAACTTGGTTTTAACGATAAAAAGGTAAAAGGGTAAGAACGTGAAAGGAAAACATCCAAAATAAACAGCAAGTACGCATACGCACTTTTTGTAAACTATTCTTTAATATATCAATTTTACACTTACATGGAATTATCCATACTAATCAGGCGCATACGACAGAAACACAACAAGAAATTTAATATTTTTATCAAACTTTTTCTTCTATTTTATTAGGATTTTTCATTTTGTATTATTAATTTCGCAATTACCAAACTATGGAGGAATAGCTTGTGCACGTTGCTGAGTTAGCTTCACTTTCTCCTATGGGGCGGCAGACCCTCATGGTGAAGCGTGAGTAACAGTCGTAATAATCTATAATGAAAGACTTTGTAATAAAAACCTATTCCAAGGCGGAACTCGCCATGTTGTACTTTCCAGATGCCAATTCAACACATGTAGCCGTGAAACATCTAATGGCATGGATAAAACGTTGTAAACCTCTGTACCAAGAACTAACGGAAGCAGGACTACAAGCAAGAGACAAAACATTCACACCTAAACACGTAAAAAAAATAGTTGAGTATCTTGGAGAACCATAGTGACCTCTCCCCTTCCCTCTCCAAAAGGAGAGGGAGTACCAAACCACAAAACGACTAATCATTTTTTCGACCACTAATCTAACTAATTAATACAACAATTTTGAACATCATACTATCATCCGTATAATTATCGTGTAATTGAACATTAATTTGAATTAATTATTCTTTTATTAACGATATAATTACACGGAGAAAAATTAAAGCATAAAGAAAATGCTTAAGCATGAACGGCTTTAGCAAGCCGTGTGTTATATTTCTCTGAACCCTTTTGTGAGCAAGCTCCCATCAGGTTCACACAAATATCCCTCCCTCACAAGTTCGGGTTCTCATGCTTAATCTTTGAAAATAATGTGCTGATGCACCAATGCGAGATGTTCGCAAATGATATCAATCTACACTTTGAATTTTGATATTTGAGGATTGAACATTCATCAAATTAAGCAAGAAACGCAAGCAGTTGGTACTCCCTTCCCTTTTGGAGAGGGAAGGGGAGAGGCTGCTATGTGCAATAAGCGCAAAGGATATCAATCAATATATATACCTCGTCAACAAAAAACAGTCGTAAGCACTAAAACTGATAACTCAAATCTGCGTCTTTTAAAGTCGCTGGCATATAGTAACCATATAGTTAGCATATTGTTGGCATATAAAAAGCATATTCAGACCTATGGTTTCTATATGCTTCCTATATGCTAACTATATGCCTGGTGTATGGGAGCGGTATGCCATAATTATTGCTTCTTTGTTGTAAAGTGCTGATATTATACTTTACAGTTGCTCTATTTCTTCAATACTTAGTCCTGTTATATCAGAGATTAGATTCAAATCTAATCCTTTTATTTTCATCTTTAATGCTGTTTCAACTTTTTCTTCTGCTTTACCTTCTGCTTTACCCTCTTTTTTTGCAGTGTCAAGGCTGTTTTTGATGTCACGATAGGCATTGATGCTCTGTTCGTAACTACGTAGTTCATTGCTGTCAAATTTAGCTATTTCTGCTGCTTCAAAAAGTTTGGTGAACACTCGTTCCTGTAATTGTGCAGGGCGAGACATGAGATTAGATAGGTTCTTCAAGACAAAGAGCCATTTATCGAGCATTGTTTCAAGTTCTGTTTCTGTCTTATTAAACTTTTCAAGTTCTATATACAGATAGGTCAACTTGTCATAGAACACCTCATGGGTCTTTATGTCCATGAGTTTTACTTCTCGATACAAACTTGCAGGATTGTTCCTGTCCTCAGGTAAAGAGAAATTCAAGATACCAATGGTATATACTGGCTGAAGTTCGTAGTTCCAGTCGCCTTTTCTTCCTTGCTGGTTTATAGGGAAAGAAGAATAATATATGCTACGGTCTTTATAGAATTCCTGATAGGCATTCTGCATTTCAACGATGAACTTACCTCCATCAACAGTCTGACAATACACATCGAAAATAGCTTTGCGAGCTACTTCGTTTGCTCCAAAGACTTCAGAGTTGAGATAACTTACATCTTTTATTTCCTGTTCACCTTCAAACAAGGCATTAAGGAAACTAATGAGTAGCTCCTTATTAAACTCTGTTCCAAAAATGCGCTTGAAACCGAAGTCGGTAAGCGGATTTATGTATTTCTCGACTATTTGCTCCATAATTTATTCTCCTTCTGCTGCAAAGATAATACTTGCTGCTGATATTTCAAAATATCAGAATTATTTTGTTCAATTTTGACTCCATTTTCTTTATGCTTTAATTTTTCCCCGTATAATTATCGTGTAATTATATCGTTAATTTGATTTTAAAGAAAAACCGAAAAAACACCTCAAAGCATTGTGATGCCTTCGACATCTATACGAGAAGTTGTCATCGGGCTTGTGAAAGCGAGCTTTCAAGCCCTCATCATCTTCTCTCTGCACTATCGCAAGCGATACCGCCTTGCTTCAAGAGAAGAACATATAAAAACCTTATACAAAATAAGCATGCTATTACGATTTGATTTTTAGTTAGGGTTTTTACAGGCACGAGGTGCCGTGGTTTATCTCTGAAAAGG
>DGRY01000201.1 GCA_002391185.1 Prevotella sp. UBA4376 | reverse complement strand
CAAATTAAGTTTCTTCTTCCCTTGTACCTCTAACGATTCTCTAACCTTTCTCTAATCATTCTCTAACGATTCTCTAAGTTTCGATTAGAGCCGGGTTATTGTTACCTTAGCGTTACCTTAGCGTTACCTTAGCGTTACCTTAGAGGTAGGTTATTGAAACCGCCTTGTCACCTTTGTCTTTTTGGCCTCATTGACAACACAAAGATAGTGTCTTTTAAAGTTGTTGGCATATGCTAACTATATGCCTGGTGTATGGGAGCGGTATGCTATAATTATTGCTTCTTTGTTGTAAAGTGCTGATATTATACTTTACTGTTGCTCTATTTCTTCAATACTTAGTCCTGTTATATCAGAGATTAGATTTAAATCTAACCCTTTTTGCTTCATTTTTAATGCTGTTTCAACTTTTTCTTCTGCTTTACCTTCTGCTTTACCTTTGGTAAAGCCTTCTTTTGATGCAGTATCAAGGCTATTCTTGATGTCACGTTCAGCATCGAAAATCATCTCCATTATTTTCTATTATTTTGTTACAACAACGAAAAAATAAAGTCTATAACTTCTTAATCTCTTCTATACTTAATCCAGTTGCTTTTGAAATTTGAGATATGTCTAATCCCATTTGTTTAAGGTTGCGGGCAGTTTCTGCAATTCCCTCTGCTCTACCTTCTGCTTTACCCTCTTTTTTTGCAGTGTCAAGACTGTTCTTGATATCGCGATAGGCATTGATGCTCTGTTCGTAACTACGTAGTTCATTGCTGTCAAATTTAGCTATTTCGGCAGCTTCAAAGAGTTTGGTAAATACTCGTTCCTGTAGTTGAGCTGGGCGAGACATAAGATTAGACAGGTTCTTTAAAACAAAGAGCCATTTGTCAAGCATAGTAACAAGTTCTGTTTCTGTCTTATTAAACTTTTCAAGTTCTATATATAGATAGGTTAACTTGTCATAGAACACCTCATGGGTCTTTATGTCCATGAGCTTCACTTCTCTATACAGACTTGCGGGGTTATTCCTGTCCTCTGGCAAAGAGAAATTCAAGATACCAATAGTATATACAGGCTGAAGCTCGTAGTTCCAGTCACCTTTGCGTCCTTGTTGGTTTATAGGGAAAGAAGAATAATAAATGCTGCGATCTTTATAGAATTCCTGATAAGCGTTCTGCATTTCAACGATAAACTTACCACCATCAACAGTCTGACAATATACATCGAAAATAGCTTTGCGAGCTACTTCATTTGCTCCAAAGACTTCAGAGTTTAAGTAGCTTACATCTTTCACTTCCTGTTCGCCTTCAAACAAGGCATTAAGGAAACTAATGAGTAGTTCCTTATTAAACTCTGTTCCAAAAATACGTTTGAAACCGAAGTCAGTCAGTGGATTAATGTATTTCTCAATTATTTGTTCCATAATTTATTCTCCTTCTGCTGCAAAGATAACACTTGCTGCTGATATTTCAAAATATCAGAATTATTTTGTTCAATTTTGACTCCATTTTCTTTATGCTTTAATTTTTATCCGTATAATTATCGTGTAATTATATCGTTAATAAAAGAATAATTATTTCAAAGAAAATGATTAGACATGAGATGCTGGCTTTTTACAAAGCCCTCTATTCTGTTTGTCTAAAGCCTTATGCGAGCAAGCTCCCAACGGCATTTATTCAAAAAGAATACCCCTCCTTTGTCTGGTGTATCTCATGTCTAATCTCAGAAAATAATGCGCTGATGCGTCATTGCACAATCGTGCAAATGATATCAATCTGCTGCCTTGACTGCATCCACTCGGTCAGTGACCTTCGGTTCCAAATTTCTAATTCCCATTGGGATGGGAGAGGCTTATATTATTTTTTTATTATCTTTGCAGCATTATATTAATAATTTATACCAACATATATGGCAAAAAAGAATGAAATTGTAGTCAAAGATGCAACCATTAAAACAATGGTAAAAAATGGCATTGATTATATTAGTATCACAGATATAGCCAAACAGAAAAACAGTTTAGATCCTAATGGGGTTATTGCAAACTGGATGCGCAACCGTAACACGGTTGAGTTTCTTGGTATATGGGAAACTCTTCATAATTCAAATTTTAACCCCATCGAATTCGAGGGGTTTAGAAAGGAGGCTGGTTTAAATTCTTTCACGCTATCACCAACACGCTGGATAGAAGCAACAAATGCTGTAGGTATTATATCTCAAGCTGGAAGATATGGTGGAACCTTTGCTCAAACAGACATAGCATTTGAATTTGCATCTTGGATTTCTGTGGAATTCCGCCTTTACCTTGTAATGGAATTCCAGAGATTAAAAGCAGAAGAACAAAAACAATTGGGCTGGACCGCAAAGAGAGAACTGTCAAAGATTAACTACCACATTCATACGGATGCCATAAAGAATAATCTTATTCCTGAAGAAATCACCACAGCTCAGACAAACATAATATACGCAGAGGAAGCTGACGTACTAAATGTCGCAATGTTTGGAATGACTGCCAAACAATGGCGTGAAGCTAATCCCGAATTAAAAGGTAATATTCGTGATTATGCTACTATTAACGAACTAATATGCCTTTCTAACATGGAGAATATAAATGCTGTGCTCATTAATGAAGGCATGCCACAGAGCGAACGACTTGTAAAACTAAACAAAATAGCAATCCAGCAGATGCAGGTGCTGGAGGATACAAACAATAGAAAATTATTATTATGACCACGGATGATGCGATATTTTGCCTGCTCCATAAGCTGTATTGAAGATTAGAAGCGATAAAAGAATATTAAGAAAATGGGAGTGAAGAGAGATTGCTCATTCTGAGCCAGTGTCAAGTTTGATGTTTGGCTTTCAGAAAGCAAGCTTTCCAAAGCCATCATCAACCTTAACATCCTCCTTCAGAGGACACCTCTCTTCGCTCCCTTGGAAAATAAAGCGCTGATGCACCAATGCACAATCGTGCAAATGATATCAATCTACACTTTGAACTTTGAGATTTGAGGATTGAACTTTATGATTACTATTTACTGTTTATAGTTTACCGTTTATTGCTGTGAAGTTTATTAACGACTAATTAACGGATGCCATCTTTCCTCGAAGGAGTTTTTTGAACTTTATGATAATATTCAATATTCAATCTTCAATAGCGAAGCTCCGCTTCGCGCTGGTATGGGCTAACCAACAGGATGAGTTCCTTGCTGCAAAAGTTCAATGTTCAAAATTAGTGGTTTAGTCGTTTGGTGAGTGAACACGAATCGCGCGAATCACACGAATGCATTATAAGTTTTTTAAGAAAATGCTTAAGCATGAACGGCTTAAAAGCCTTTGCTTCTATTTGTCTAAAGTCTTTTGTGAGCAAGCTCCCAGCGACATTTAGACAAATATAAGTCCCCTCCTTTGTCGGGGGGTCATGCTTAAGCTCGGAAAATTATGTGCTGATGCACCATTGCACAATCGTGCAAATGATATCAAACTGATGTAGAACTAAATTCAAATCTACGCAAGACATACAATTATTTTGGTGAATCAAAAAGCTTTTATCTTATTATCGTGATAATAATATCGTTCTATTTGTGCTTTTGGCCAAGTACCAAAGTTAACGAGTAATGCGATAGGGAATCCTGTAGCACGTAGATATCCAAAAGTTTGAAACCTTTCTTTGTCTGTAATCTCTTTAATGCTTTTGCATTCTACGATTATATTACCTCTATTCCCTTCCATCATAAGATCCATTTTGACATAACTTTCAAGAGGTTTTCCTTCAAAAACTGGGTGAAATTCAAACTCCTTGTGAGTTGAGCAAGAAATTTCTTTCAGTTTTATATTCAATGCTTCTTGGTAGCAGTATTCAGGTAGTCCTGGTCCCATGTTTTCATGTACGTAATACATGCAGCCAATAATGTCATATACGTATTCAACCAATTGCTTCTTTAGCATTGCATCAACAGGCTCACGTGTAATATAAATTTTTCTTTCCATAATTGATTTTTAGGTTTTAATGTAGAACGGATGTTTTTCTGCATTATTGTGATAGAAGTATAGTTTTTATAGTTGCAGATTGATATCATTTGCACGATTGTGCAATGGCGCATCAGCGCTTTATTTTCTAGTGTATGAATGAATAATCCTCTAAGAGGATGGTGATATTGTTGTGGTGCTTGGAAAACTTGTTTTCAAAAGCACCAGCAGCAATATTATCATAGGCTCATTCTGAGCCGCATTCATTCATACACATTTTCTTCAAAATCTTAATCTTATTAAAGTATAAACATGGGGACTTCTTTAATCTCAAAGTTCAAAGTTATTTGTTTGATTCGATAGATTTGTGGTCGAAAAAATGCTTGCATATTTATAGATTGTTGTTTCATATTGTTCGCTCTTATTTTTTTACCAGTTTACTTTCTAATCCTTAAAATCAAGTTAAAATATGTAAAATTGAATTTTGGTGATTTAGAGCAGGGTAATTCATGTTTTTACTTTTATTAATCGGTGTTTTAATTAATCTTAATTCTTAATATTGCTCGTTTGCGCGCTCGCGCAAACGTTAACAAAAAAAAAAAAACGCCAAAAAGGATTAATTTTGTAGTTTGTTTTATATATTTGCTCCCGTAAAACAATTGTCAAACCAGCCAAAAGACATTTACAATGTTAAACAATAGAACATAAATATAATTTGAAGTTAATATAATCGCATTAAACAAAGTTGTGCTAAACAACTTGTTTTATAAGCTTCGCAATATAAGACGGTTAATTTATTTAAATAAAATATTTCTATGAAAAAATCAAAGATTTTAATCTATGCAGCCTTGGCTGCGTCAACAGTTGCAATTAGTAGCTGTTCTGACAATGATGTTTTGGATTCTACCACCAAAGCAAAAGGAAATGCCTTGATTGTTAATGCCAGTTTAAATGAAGGATCACGTATCGCCACTAAAGTTTCTGATGATTTCAAGAACTTTAGATTATTTGGTTTCCAAAATCCTCAAACTGGTGATACGGAAGAAGTCGGCGGCTTTTTGAGGACAGGTGATAATCTTGGTGTCGATTTCACTGGTAAATTAAATAATCCTTGGACTGTAGGCGCGGGTGTAACTGCATCATGGCCAACTGTTAACCCTACTAACTCAAACAATTTCTATGCCATTTCTTTTGGTGAGAATGAATTCAGTCTTGATGGTACAGGAGTTACAATCTCTGATGCATACATTAAGCAAGGTAAATTTGTTTATGAAGCACCTAAAGATGGCGATGAAAATGTTGATCTTGCTGCTCAGAAAGATATTCTTGTTGCTAAAAGCTTAAACACTTTACAAGAAACAAATGGTGGTGTTTTAAATTTGCCATTTGAACATGCTTTTGCAAAGCTGTCGTTGCAGATTCGCTTTAATAGTCATGAGAACAACAAATCAACTGGAGATATTAATGAAAACTATAAATATACAATTTGTGCTATAGAAATACATAATGTAAAAGTAAGTGGAACTTACGATTACACGACTGGTCTATGGGATACAAGTGGAGATGGAAATATGGGAACAATAATTTATAAATTTGCTCCAGGTACCAAAACAATAACAGCTGGTAAACATGAAGATGACAATCTTGGTTATCAGGATCTTTTAGTGGGTTCTAACTCTATAATGATTGTTCCTCAAGAATGTTCTGGTACATGGGCTTACAATAAAACATCTCCTGTTACTAAGACAGCAGCTGGTTCTGCTCCTTATGTTGCTATACTCGGATGGATTTGGGATTCAGATACTTCTTATAATAATGGTTTTCCTACAAATAAGATGCCGGATCAATTCGACCTTGATAATGAAGATGACGTTAATGTAATGGGTAATCTATCTACTATTACAGGTGGAACTGGTCACGAAAATTTGGATCCTGGTTATTTGTTCTATCCTATACAAATTACGACCATAACTTATGGTTCTGATCCTACTGATCCTAACAAGCAGATAGAGATTAATAGAGTTTTGGATAATTTTATCTTCAAGCCAAATAAAGAGTATAATTTAATATTGAATCCATATAATGCAATGTATGAAAATGGCACACATGGACTTACTCCTGCAAGCCAAAGCTAGTTATTGACAAGTTATGATTAGAAATCAGAAAAAATATAGTTGTTCTTTTGTTGCATCAATTCTAATAATACTGGTTAGTTGTACCGATGCAGCTAGAACTTTCTCAGAAACGAATGATGATGTGGGACAGCCTGTTGTTTTTATTGCAACTATAGGTTCACAGTCACGTGTCAATGCTTCTGATTTGATGAGTGAGTTTTATGTATCAGCTTTTTCTGGTCGTTCTAATCGAGGGTCTAATATTAAATATTCTTGGACAGGATCAGAATGGATTTCTAATAGGTCAATAAACTGGCCTCAAGGTGACATTAGTTTCTGGGGGCTCTCTCGATCGTTTGCTGATGGTAATGGTATATCTAATAGTAGTATAAGATATAATAATCAACATTTTAATTACACGGTAGATCCTGATACGGCAAAAATATTATATTTTGCAAGTAAGTTGAATACAAATGTTAATGAATTGGGTGGCTCTGTTCATCTTGAATTTAACAATGCTCTTGCAATTCCTTATTTTACTTGTCTTCAGGCAATCGATGATGTACAGATAAATATTAAGGAAGTTATTGTTCATAATTTGCAGACAACTGGAACTTTCAAATTTGATGCAAATACGAATTCAAAAGCAACATGGACATTGGTTGATTCGCTTTATGCTGATTATAAACAAGTTTTGCCCTCACCTGTAACGCTGAATCCAGATCAGACAACAGCTGTTAAGATTACTGACCCATGGATTTGGATGTGTCAACGTCCGACAAAATGGGCAACCAAAGATGTTGAACCTGTTACTATTCAAACTGCAGACAGTTTACATCAATGTTATGTAGAGATTAAATGCCAAATAATAAAGAATGGCGTTTATATCTGGGGAGCAGCTTCTGGTGCAAATCAGTATGAGAGCGTGTATTATCCATTCAACACAAACTTTCGTGCAATGGGTTATGCCCGTCCTATTCAGCTCACTTTCACTGGTGGTTACTTATCTGATGGCACACCTTTCAAACCGCATGCAGGAAATGTAATAACCATTGCTCAGTGGGTTCCTTTGGATGTCTTAGTTGATCCATGGGAAGAGATGGATCCTGAAGATCTGATTTTCTAAGTAATACCTAAACAATTTACAAACATTAAACAGTTTTTTTATGAAAAAAGAATATATCAAGCCTTCAATGAAGGCAATAGAAATGAAAGTTGAAACAGTAATCCTCGCTGGAAGTGGCAAGGACAGTATTGGTTGGGATTCTGCAGCGGAAAGTACAGGAGTTGGTCTTTCTGACTTTGAAAATGGTAATGAAGATAATAATTCAACAGATATCGAACTTCTTTGATTTTAATCAAGTTAAATATTAGAAATAACACTATGTATATATCTTCTTCTTTTTGCTCCATAATTAGAGCTAAAGTAGTTGTATTACTAGTAACCATGATGGGCAGCGTAATACTATCGTCATGTAGCAATGACGATAGCACGCTGCTGCCAGAATCTAAAAGTGTCGTCAAAAAAATAGCTTTTAAAGTTAATCTACCTAGTAGCTGGCAGCAGAGAAAAGCAAAGGAGTCCATATCTCGTGGTAGACCATATAATACACTTTATGATGCGTTTAGTGTATATGGTGGATATTATGACCTTGGTGATGAGGATAATATGATCATGAACTATATGAATAATGCAGAAGCTGGTGAGTATATGGATGGTTGGCAGACTTATACAACATTTAGTATGCCTCCTTATGGAAAAAATATGAGTTTCTACGCTTACTATCCATACCAGTATGAAGAAGATATTCCTCAGAAATATGTCTATTTTAACGATGACAACGATAATTTTGTAGGTGAACCCCATTTCTTATTTGTGATTCCTGATTCAGTTGAGTTACAACCTGATTTAATGGTTGCTTCTTCTCAAATTAAAAGTGATAAAGTTATTGAAGGAGATAGTGTTGATTTTAGGTTTAAACATCTTCTCACAGCTGTTAGGTTTACAATTGATTCTTCTGTTCCCAAGGGAAGAATTATGAAAATTACAATTAATGATGCTATTTCTGGGGGGACATATTATTATGGTTCAGATCAATTCTTACCATCAGATACACTAAAGTCTTATAGTATGATAACTGATATAAAAACTACTGGTAAGACTTCCATAGAATTAGATGCTGATCAGGCTTTCTTGATGATGCCACAGTATTTGGCTCCAACTGCAAATGTAGAAATTGTTTATAACAACGGACGTACTTATACGCTTACAAAATCACTTGATGGTGTTCATTGGGAGTCAGGTAAGATAGTTACTTATAATATTAAAATTACATCTTTAAAGGAACTCTCGCTTATAGCAACAATAGAAGATTGGACAATAGGAGATTCTTTTAATTGGAATTCTTCATTCTGAGTTTTATTATCGGATTATGGCATTAAATAAAAGACTACATATTTGGTTATTTAGCTTAATCATGCTAGCATCTTGTTCAGCTGTTGATGATGCTTCTACAACAGAAGTGACTGCAAAGCAAATTTGTTTCACTGCGGGCATAGATAATATGTCAACGCGTTCTGCTACTAATTTGTTGCAGTCTCAGTTTCCTATTAGTAGCCGAATAAACCTGTATATCAATGAGGTAACTGGTGGAAATCCCTCCGTAATTTATAATCAGCCCATTGAATATGTTGTTACAGATAGAGAAGGAAGTATGATTCCTATAATAGAAAGCATACCTCATTATCCAACTAATGGAAACAATGTTGCTATAAGAGGATTCTATCCTTCAACGGCAATTTCTTCAGATGGTACATTCACAACAAAGACTAATCAAGTTAGTTCTGTTGGCTATCAAGGCAGTGATTTGATGTATTCTTCTCTGATAGGGCGTAATACTGAAGGTGTGTTGAATTTAACATTTAGACATCTTAATTCCAAAATAACATATCACCTTACATCATCTGATCCTAATGTAATTTTAAATGGTAGTCGTGTTAGTTTGTTAAATGTAAAGCCTACTGCTATTGTTAACATAGCTCAAGGAACAATAGGAACAGCCTATGGGGATAATTCCGAACCTATCGTCATATCAAATGACGGAAGCAAAGATGGGAGTGCGGTAATATTACCACAACCTATACAGGCAAATACTAAATTTATAGAAATAGTTCTATATACAGGTGAAATAGTTTATGGTGTAATGCCAACAACATATACTTTCCAACCAGGAACATCATACATTTTTAATATTGATGTAAAAGTGGATCGTGTGGCAAGTGTACTCAATATAAATAGTATCGAGGTTACAGATTGGGTTGATGCCTTTATTTCTCCGCAGGACATAGAAGCAGATAGAATAGAATAAAAATATTTATCATGAAGAGGTTTTTAACATATATAGCATTAATTTTGAATTTATTCGCATTGCAATCATGTAATAATGAAGAGAATCTATCATCTGAGCCAAAACTAAGTAATGTTGCTATTGGCTTAACTTCAGAGATTGTGGGTTCACGTGCGAATAATAATTTGCAGGGAACTTCTCTTGATCCTAGTACAGAGATTGGTGTATATGTGCTGAAAAGTGATGGCGTAATGGATTATGGTTATCCTAACGTGTATTGCACTCATGAGAGTACCATATCAGGAACAGACAGTCTGGTTCAATCAACTCAAATGTATTTCCCACTGGCGAACCATTCTGTTGATGTAGATATTAGAGCTTATGCTCCGTTCGAGTCGAGTTATGCTCGTCTTCAATCCTATACTTTCTCTGTTCAAACAGATCAAAGTACATCAGAAGGGTATATAAAGAGTGACCTTATGTATGGTATTCCAAAGAATGGTAATCCTGTGCACCATGTTATCTCTCACGATCCTGCTCAGAAAGTACAGAATGTGCCATTGTTATTCAATCATTTGCTTAGTAAGCTGACTTTGATATTGCAGCCTGTTGCACCTCTAAGTACGGAAGCTGTAGTTGGAGCACAAGTTTTTTTAAAAGAAGTTGATACACAGGTATCTTTTAATCTGGTTGATGGAACGATAGGCGAAACAACAGAACCTAATGATATACTTTTGGGTGACATTGTTTCTGTAACAAATCTCAGTGTAAGTGCACTTGTTCCGCCACAGATTGTGGCTGGTAACAGCAAACTGTTTGAAGTACGTCTGGTTAATGGTGATGTCTACAGATATGATTTACCAGAAAACACCTCACTCACTCTTGAAGGAGGTAAGCACTACCAGTTCAGAATGAAATTTGGAGCCAGTCTTTCCGAGGTCACCATGAGCGTTGCCGACTGGGTTGGAGTAGCGGGGGAGTACACGTTGTAGCGCGAAGCATGCGCTTCGCTAAATGATAAATGAAAAATGATAAATTATAAAAGCGCTTTGCGCTTCATTTCTTCCCGTTGGTCAGAGGAACTTATCAATATTCAATATTCATTATTAAATAGCGAAGTTTACTTCGCGTTGAGGTGAGGTTATTATTATGATAATTTATAAAACTTAAACATGAAGATTATGAAAAAATTAAGTGTATTCTTGATGGGCATTTTCGCCCTGGCTATGATGGCATCATGCAGCAGTAGTGATGACAGCTCTACTGGTGGTGCACCTAATCTTAAAGAGGGTATAACCAAGACGTTGACTCTTAAAATTGCAGGAAACAGTACTACAGGTAGAGCATCAGCAGCTGTTGCCGCAGGTAGTGAGGCTACAATCAATGAGCTGATAGTTGTGATTTATGATAACGAGTTGAATAAGGTTGAGGGAATCTCAAAGGTAACCAGTCCTACTGTAACCTCTAACACTATCACACAAACTGTTCATTTCAACACAACCAAGCCTTCTGTATTTGTGCTTGCCAATGTTCCTATGAACAGTGTTGATGCTGCTTTAGGACAGAATCTCACATCATTCAAGGATTGTATGGCTAATCTTGATGTCACTGCTGCTGGCGATGGTCTCAGTCAGGTTGCTAATCATCTCCCAATGGTAGGTTCAACTTCAACATTGACTGCTGGTGCTTCAGAAAACTCATTCACAGCAAATGTTACATTGCACCGTATGGTGGCTCGTGTTGTTCTTAACAATATCACCACAAACTTCTCTAATGGTGGGTCGTTTACTGTTACCGATGTGTTCATGAAGAATGTAAACAGCGAGTCTTCATTCATGCACAGCGATATTGCTGCCGAGGCTGGAACCTTTGCTACTCTTAAGGGCTTCCCAACAGTGCAAACTCTTGTTGACGGTCTTATGGCAGACCCAAACAACAAGACATGGCTCCACAACAGTTATGCAACAACACCTTGGAGCAACACCACTCCTGCTTATTTCTATGTGTTCCCAAACAACAATACAGTCTTTGCTCAGCAAACACAGATTGTTATCAAGGGTAAATACATTGATAACGACAATCCTTCTCCTGGTGTGGATAAATACTATGTTGCTGTTGTGAACCGTGCTCCTGATGCTGAAGGAAAAATCACCTATACAGATAATCCTGATGCTGGTACAGGTGCTATTCTCGGCAACCGCATTTATGAGATTGCTGTCACCATTACTGGCGAAGGTCAGACTGCAAGCGATGTAGAAGCTGATGTTGACCCAATCCCTGCTGGTCAGAACAATGTTGAGTTGACTGTTAACGTGGCAGAATGGCCTGTTGCTATTCGACAGAGTGTAAAATTCTAAAAGAATAGGTTAACGAAAACTCACTTCATAGAACTCGTCTGCGGAGACGATGGTGTTCTCCGCAGACAACTCTAAAAACAAAGAAATGAAAAGATTATTCTTATACATACTCCATTTGGTTGCTATTTCTGCAATGATTGCTTCCTGCTCAACAGCTACTGATGCTGTTGACGAGAAGACTAACGGCAAGGATAGTGTAATGATCTCTGTTCGTCTAAGCAGAGAGGCTCAAGGGCGTGCCGTGGGGAATCCTGCTGCTTCTGATGAGTCGGGACGCATCGACGAGCGGTTGAACTCTCTTTCATTCTTTGTATTCAATAACACTGGTGCACTGGTAACATTATATAACTCTCAGTTTAAGGATGGTAATGTTTACACCTTTGCTGCTTCTGCCGATGCAAGCGAGATGCTTATCGTGGCTAATGTGCCTGAAGAGGAACTTCGTCAGGTGAGCAAAAAGAGCGACCTTGTCGACAAGGCTATCGTTAGTCTTTCAGCAAATCACTATTCCGCAATACCAATGATGGGCACCACCCCCATTAGTATCACGGATGAGACACCGTTCTACACTGGTACCGTGTCGCTGAAACGTTTGCTTGCACGTGTATGTGTTACCAATATCACTACTAATCTCCCCGAGGGTGACAGTTTCACACCAACAGAGATCTTCGTGTGCCGTGCCAACGAAAAGCATGCCATTATGAACCTCCATGTGGCAAACATCTGGGAAGGACTTTCTTATTCTGACATCATTGAGAGTGATGAAGATGGAGTAGCCATCAAGGGTGCTACTGGTGAAACGGCTGTCGAAGGCAGTCTGCCTTTCCTTAGCAGTGGATATGGTAATATCACGCTGCCCCAAGAGAACAGTCCCCACACATGGCAGTATTTCTATGTGTTCCCGCACGAACCTCTCAATGCCACCCGACTGGTGCTCAAGGGCACTTACACCGAGGAACTCACTCATCGCACATCGGTAGTTTACTATCCAGTAATCCTCAATCATGTGTATAACACGATCACGGTGGGCGATCATGAATACGATGATGCAAGCGAATATGCTGCCGACTCACGTCTTGATGCTAACAAGAGCTATGAGCTAAACCTCACCATAGGCGGACCGGGAACAGATAAGCCGTCGGGCGAGGTGCCTCGTGGAGCACAGACATCCATCAACTTCACCGTTGGCAACTATGCCATGGCATCGCAGGTGTCAGAGATAGAACTCGACAGGGAAGATAAGAACCTTGAGTTCACCATAACAATTACTATCAGTAATTACAAGGAGGCAAAGCAGAGTACAACGCTGTAATGCGCACTTCGTGCTAAATGATAAACGATAAATGAGAAATGATAAAGAAGCGCAAAGCGCTTTAAATATTTCAATATTTCATTCTTTCCATCTTTCAATTATATTGGGGGTGAGGTTAAAAATTTAACAGAAATAATTATATGAAGCAATCAACTTTGATAACATTGATAAAAGGTAGTCTGTTGGTATTGATGGCGCTGTTGGCTGCATCATGTTCTTCAGATGAGGCAGTAACAGCAGGAAGTGGGTTGCAGCCCACTGAGGGCAACAACCTGGTGGTGTATATAGGTACAGCATCTAATCTCTCACGTGCTGCTGCCACCACTGATCCTGGACAGGCAGCCGAGAACCAGATTAACCGTGTCACTCTGCTCATCTTCGGACAGAACGGTATTGCCAAGAGCATACAGGAGGTTGTGCCTACAGGTCAGCTCATCAACACTCGTGTGCCTAATCTTGCTGTTGGTGACATGGTATATCTCGCAGTTAACATCTCGTCAAATGTGTTCAGCTCTATTAGCCGTTTGGCTGACTTCGAGGAGACAACGATAGCCATCGATCGCGCCATCCTTGGTGGTTCAAGCAATGATCAGATTGCCAATCCTGCCAACGCTCCAATGTTTGGTAAGGCTACCTTGCAGTATGTCACTGGTCGCACCGATGCCTTCCAGGCAACAGTACCCGTAAACCACATGCTTGCTAAGGTAACCCTTAACACCCTTAATGCCATGCTTCTTGGCGATGCTACATTTACACCTACCGAGATATTCCTAAGAAATGTGCCTGAGTATCTGTATCTCAGCACTGCAAACTCGGCTGCCGAGCAAGATTATCGTTTCTTCGACAATGAAGGACGTAACTTCTATCAAGGCGAGGTATCAAACAATGAGTTCTTCAGGGCTTATCTTGGTACTGGTGCCAACCTTGGTGGGTTCATGCCAACCAGTCCAACCCTTACTGCTACAGCAAGCTCATGGAACGACAATGAGCCAGCACTGGTGTTCTACACCATGCCTAACAATGCTGGCACTCCTACACAGCTTGTCATCAAGGGACAGTATAAACCTGCCAACACCGATGAGTCAAAAACTGTGTACTATTCTATGTATCTCAACTACAACACCAACAGTTCGGTTGTTCCTAACGGTGGTCCAACACGTTTCCAGCTGTATCCAAACTATAACTACAGCGTAAATGTGATGATAAAGAATGCTGGTACTGATAATGTTGACGATAATCCTAATCCTGATATGTTCCAGTATTTCACCAAGGTTGAGGAAGACTATACCTTTGGTGTGTTGCAATCGGTAAATGCACAGTTCCATGAGAACGACCGCCAGAACCAGAGTGAAACATCGGGCGACCGTTCAATAGCTGGAATAGACACAGTGAATACTGTGGCTTCAGGAAGCTCATACGAGAACTACGACTTCCTCGACAACCTCTCGGTGGGCAACTTCCTCTTTGCCGATGGTTCGTATGGAAGTGTTCCTAACAATCCGGGCAAAACTCCTATAGGTATTATCTTCAGTATAACTCCAAGTACCAACGATGGTGCTTATCATGGCTATGCTATGGCGTTGCGCGATGTTAACAGTTCGGCTACCTGTACATGGGGACCAGCTGGAAACATTGAAGATCTTGCCGACCTCACAGGAACATCATCATATACTGACCGCAGCAGCGATATGGAAGGACGTACCAATACCACTGAGTATCTCAGCAGCACAGCCTATGCCGCTGCTCAGGCTGCCCGTAATTATTCGGTTGCAGCTCCTGCAGGCACAAGCGGTTGGTTCCTGCCAAGTACTGGTCAGTGGTTCCAAATTCTTACCACTCTTGGCTCGATGTCAACAGCCGATGCTTTGTATTACGGTTGGGACGGCAGTACAACAAACATGGTTTCCAACCAGTGTGCACAGTCTATCAACAACCGTCTGAGTGCATTACCGTCAAGTACATACGATCCGTTTGAGATGGCAACGACAGCAGGCTACAGCTACTGGACTTCATCAGAGTATAACGGAACTGATGCCCACACCGTTGTCTTCGGCAGTGACGGTAAGCTGAGCTTTGCAGCCAACGCCAGCAAGAGTACTACTCACAGGGTACGTGCTATTATTGCTTTCTAATGATTAAAAACATACGACGATGAAAAAATATATTCTTTTCTTTGCCATGGCTTGTTTGGTGGCAGCATGTTCCAACGACATTGCTACCAGTGAGCTGACAACGCAGAAAGCCACACTTAATCTCTTGCTTTCGGCTGCTCCTAATGTTGCAAGTCGTGCCATCAATGCGCAAGCCGATGGTAAGATATACGATTGCACCGTCATCACCTTCGATAAGAATGGTAATGTGTCGGGTAAGGGTTATCAAACTGTTGAGGGCGGTGTTGACAAGTTTAACATGGCAGTGGGGCTCTCCACCAACAAGGGTGAGAAATGCAAGGTGTATGCTGTTGCCAACACCAATAACCCTACGCTTTTTGACAATGTAACCAGTCTCACATCATTCCTCGATATGTTTGTCACCATAGCTTCGCCAGAGGCTCTCACGGCTGGAAACATCAATGTGTGTGCGGGAGCATCATCAACAGCACTAACCACACAGGGCCAGCTCATGGTTAGCGACTCGCTGCCCGTTACCATCACCGATGGTGTTGTTCCTTTCCGTCTTACTCTCTACAGTCAGTGTGCAAAGGTGAATTTCGAGATAAATGCCGAGATGGGCGATGCCATCAACGGATTTACCGTCACGGGCTACCGATTGTTTAAAGTGCCACTGTCGGGCTATCTGCATCAGAAATATGATGCGTCAACGGTAGATACACGCTTTAGTGCCCCCGACGGTCAGTATGGCAACTTCCCAAGAGTGGATTTGAGCGGACGGCCTACCAACGTGCAGTTCACCTATTATATACAGGAGAATCATCAGGGACGCAGGTCTGGAGCAACAAACTCCAAGACACGCATAGCAGCCAATGCTCCTGACAACGCAACATATCTTGAGGTGTATGTGCAGAAGAATGGACTCAACGGAACCTATCGCTACTATCTTGGTAACCTGCTCGAAGATGTTAACCAGTCGCACTACGACTACTATAACCTGTTGCGAGGCAGCGACTACTATATCACTATCAATATCAATGACATTGATGAAAATGATGATAGGTTTGAGTGGGATTAACCTCCCCCGACCCCTCCGAAGGAGGGGAGGACCTAACGGACAGAGAATAGCGCAATGCATAGCATTGCTAAATGATAAATACTGCGCACTTCGTGCTAAATGCTAAATGATAAATGAGAAATGATAAAGAAGCGCAAAGCGCTTATAGATAGAGTTACTCAATCAGTTTGCTCTCCCTCTCCCCTCGGAGAGGGTCGGGGTGAGGTTTTAAAATTCAAAACTTATGAACACTCGAAATATTTTACATACAATAGGGTTGTTGCTTATGCTTAGCATAACAAGCGCTTGTTCTGACGACGAGAGTTACGCTCCCGATGCAGATAAGGCGGGTACTATTGCCGTAAGCACTGAAGTGGAGCCGATGGGCGTGCTCTTTGATGGTAAGCCTGTGGCTGGCTCTCGTGCCATTGCGTCGGATAATGAAAATGTCATCAATAATCTGCACATCGTGGTTTTCAATGCCAATGTCGGTGATGCCGATTATGGAAAGATGATTTATCAGATATATTCTCCTTTGTATGTGGCTAATCCTTATTCCACATTGCTCAATCTTGGTGAGACTGCCAAGAACAAGACGGTGAGGATATATGCCATTGCCAATATTGGTAGCGGCGATCTATTTGACATTTCTCCGGGTAAGAACCTCAACGAGGATGATTTTAAGTCGATAGCTGTTTATCCTTCCGACCCCGATGATGTGTCGCGCATTGGAGCAGGTGAATACTCGCTCTACACCAAGAAGGGAACACCATTGTGCAATGTGAGCACAACAGCACCTATTATGGTGAGCGATGCCGTTGAGGTTACTGTGGCAAACAACGGTCTCACCAATGTTACTCTGCGCTTGTTCCGCCAGTGCACAAAGATAACTCTTAACATCATTCCACAGAAGATGAGGATTAGACGATACAAGGTGTGGAACGTTCCAAAGATAGCCTACCTTTTTTCTAAGGACGAGAATGTTAATGATGTGGGCTACGGCTCTCTGCCTGCAGAGATTATTGACGATAATGACGAGGCTGCACAGCGACAGAACGTGATTAAGAAATCGTATTACGTGTTTGAAAACTATGCAGGTCGAAACCTTGCAGCACGTAAAGCCACCGACCGTCACGATGCTAATATTCCTACAGGCTCAAGTCCCACATACGTTGATATCTGGGGCATCCCCGACGGATATAGTGATACCTACAACTATAGGGTTTACCTTGGTGGAGTAGGGGCTGACAATGTTATTGCCTACGATCGCTTCTCACTTATTCGCAACTATGAATACTATGTAACAGTGAAGATTGCAGGTGATGGCACAGGCGATTTGAGGGTAAGTAAGGTGGAGTAAGCGCGAAGCGGAGCGCTTCGCTAAAGGATAAATGATAAATGAAAAATGATAAACTTAAAAAAACAAAGAAAACCCTCAAAGCATTATGATGCCTTTGGCATCTATGCAAGAAAAAAGCCTTCGTGCTTATGAAAACTAGTTTTCAAAGCCCTTGTCGTTTTCTCTGCACTATCGCAAGCGATAGTAACATGCTTTGAGAAAAACCTTAAAAACCTTATATAGAGTTTAGATGCTACTATCTCTATTTCGTTAGGGTTTTCGGTGCAAGGCACCGAGGTTTTTCTCTAAAAAGGTTTGAGCCGTTAGGC
>DGRY01000067.1:35046-53566 GCA_002391185.1 Prevotella sp. UBA4376 | reverse complement strand
AAATCGCTATGCTATATAATAAAAAAAGCGACCGCCTTCACAGGCAACCGCTCCAAATCTTCACTAGGTATTAGTTTCTTTACGGTAAAAAGATTGTTTTCAGGATAACGGTTGCAAAGATAAGGTAATTTTTCAAATCTGCAAACTTTTTATTGCAAATTTTTAGAAAAATAGTTCTGTGCGCCCGCACACCTTATCCCTTTATTAAATCATCAAGAAACTTTTCTAACTCCTCATCAAGCCCTGGCATTATATCTCCACCGATGATAACTGTATTATCGTCAGCGAAGTATAATTCAGCTACATTCTCCTTGTCATCGTTCTCAAGAACAAAGCTATAAGGCTTCAGTATGCCTAAATTGTCAACAACATTCGACATGTTTTTGAGCTGTTTGCGCAAGATAAGTGTTACACTATCGTAAAAGTTTTCTTCTATATTATTTATCCATTGTTCAACCACACAACGGGTTATTTCGTTATCGTCATCGTCATAAGCGAGCAAATCTCCTGATTCTTGACTTGCACGTACATGGATATCAGTGAACAATGTTGGTTCTTCCTGAGCTGGAAATTTTTGAGCAATTTTGTTGATAAAACGCTCCACTTGCTGAATGGTTTGTTCGGTTGCTTTCATGTTTCTTAGTTATAAAATACTTATGCAAATATAAATGAAAATACTGAATTACAATAAAAAAATGAATGTTTTTTTTGCATTTATCAAATATTGCCGTAAATTTGCATACGCAAGCTATGAGTGAAAAACTACTATACAAATTCGAATACAGAAACATTTTATTATAAAGCATGAACAATAGAATTGTACACTCGGGAATTATTACAGATATTGATGAGCATTTGGTGCAGGTAAGCATCCAACAGTCTTCGGCATGTAATAGTTGTAAGGTGGCTGCGCATTGCAATGCTGCCGAATCGAAAGAAAAGGTTATTGATGTTTCTGTTCAAGATGCGTCGAAATATGTTGTTGGGCAGCAGGTTAATATATCAACATCGGGTAGAACGGGAATGATGGCTGTTGTGTGGGCGTATGCCTTGCCATTGGTGTTGATGTTGGCTGTGTTGTTTGTGTCGCTTGCTGTTTGCGTTAGCGAAACATTATCGGCATTGCTTGCATTATTGGCTCTTATACCTTATTATATGTTGGTTTATATATTCAGGTCGAGAATACGCGAGCAAGTTGCTTTTCAGATTGATGCTGTTTAATAGTGTTTTTCTAACTAAGCTAAAAAGAAAACTAACAAAAATATTATGGAATTTATTTTAAATGCAGTATTAGCTCTTGGAGCAATAGCACTGGTTGCATCGGTGCTATTGTTTGTTATATCCAAGAAATTTGCTGTTAAAGAAGACCCTCGCATAGCGCAGGTTGCGGAATTGCTTCCTGGAGCTAATTGTGGTGGATGTGGTTTCCCTGGTTGTTCGGGTATGGCTGATGCTCTTGTAAAAGGAGCTGATGCTGGGTCTATCGAGGCACTTCGTTGTCCGGTGGGTGGCGATGTCGTTATGAATCAGGTTGCTGATCTGCTTGGAATGGCAATGGCTAATTCCGAACCAATGGTAGCTGTTGTGCGTTGTAATGGCAGTTGTGAGAATCGTCCTCGTATAGCAGAATATGATGGACTAAAAACATGTGCTGCCATGAATTCAACGGGAGCTGGCGAAACAGGTTGTGGCTTTGGTTGCCTTGGATGTGGCGATTGCACCAATGCTTGCCAGTTTGGCGCTATTCGTATGAATGCAGAAACTGGTCTTCCTGAGGTTGATGAAGAGAAGTGCACATCATGTGGAGCTTGTGTTAAGGCATGCCCTCGCCACATTATTGAACTTCGCAAGAAGGGACCTAAGGGCCGACGTGTTTATGTGCAGTGTGTGAATAAGGACAAGGGGCCTGTTGCAAAAAAGGCATGCGATGCAGCTTGTATTGGATGTGGAAAGTGTCAGAAAGTATGTAAGTTTGACGCTATAACCATTGAGAATAATCTCAGTTACATTGATTTCAACAAGTGCCGTATGTGTACAAAGTGTGTTGATGAATGTCCTACAGGTGCTATCGTTAAAGTTAATTTCCCTGTAAAGAAGAAGGAGGAGGTTGAAGCATGAAATTACAAACATTTAAAATAGGTGGTGTTCACCCTGAGGAGAATAAACTCACTCATGATATTGCTACTCGCAAGGCTGAACTGCCAAAAGTGGCTGTTTTTCCACTTAGTCAGCACATTGGCGCTCCGGCAAAACCTGTTGTTAAGAGAGGCGACAAAGTGAAAGTGGGAACTCTTATTGCTGAAGCTGGTGGCTTTGTCAGTGCGCCTATCTACAGTTCGGTATCGGGAACAGTTGCCAAGATAGATACTGTTATTGATGCAACGGGCTATCGCAAGCCTGCTATAATAATTAATGTTGAGGGCGATGAGTGGGAAGAGAGCATAGATCGTTCGGAATCTCTTGAAACACTAAGTGCTCACCCTGAGCTTACTCCTGAAGAAATTGTAGAACGTATAAAGGTAGCTGGTGTTACCGGTATGGGAGGTGCTGGCTTCCCTACATTCATAAAACTATGTCCTCCTCCTGGGGCTAAGGCAGAGTGTGTTATCATAAATGGTGTTGAATGTGAACCTTATATCACAGCCGATTACCGTTTGATGATTGAGCATGCCGATGAAATTCTGGTGGGTCTCGAACTATTGATGAAGGCTGCTAAAGTTGAGAAAGGATATATAGGTATTGAGGAGAATAAGCCAGAGGCTATTCGTCTTCTTACTGAAAAGACAGCTAACGACTCTCGTATAGAGGTTGTTCCATTGGCTCAGAAATATCCTCAAGGAGGTGAAAAGCAGCTTGTTGATGCTGTTATAAAGCGTCAGGTTCCTGCTCCTCCTGCTATTCCGGTAAATGTTGGCGCTATAGTTCAGAATGTGGGTACTGCCTATGCTGTTTATCAGGCAGTTATGAAGCGTAAGCCTCTTTTTGAACGCTATACAACAGTGACAGGTAAGCAGGTTAAAAACCCTGGAAATTTCCTTGTCAGAATGGGTACTTCTTTCCAGCAGATGATTGATTTCTGTGGAGGACTCCCTGAGGGCGACAACAAGGTGCTTGCTGGTGGTCCGATGATGGGAAAGGCTGTTCTTAGTCTTGAGGTTCCTGTATGCAAGGGAACAAACTCTATTACTGTTCTTACTGATCAGGATGCTCATCGCAAACCAGTGCAGCCTTGTATTCGTTGTGCTAAATGTGTAGAGGCTTGTCCGATGGGCCTTGAGCCTTACTTGCTTGCAACACTTTCTTCGCTTCAGAACTATGACCGTCTTGAAGCTGAGGATGTTGTGTCGTGTATAGCGTGTGGAAGCTGCCAGTTCACCTGTCCTTCACATCGTCCAATCCTTGATAATATTGTTCAGGGAAAGGCTGCTGTTATGGGAATAATAAAAGCCCGTAAATGAGGTTAATAGTTTATGAGTTTGTAGTTTATGGTTTATACTTTATAAATTTATAGATTAAAACTCATCAATCAAATAGTAGTAAACAAAGAATATAAATAAAATGGGAAAACTAATTGTTTCTCTTTCGCCACATGCCCATGGTAATGAGTCTGTTGAGAAGAATATGTATGGTGTGATATTGGCTCTTGTTCCTGCCATTATCGTGTCATTGTATTTCTTTGGATTGGGGGCTGCTGTAGTAATGCTGTCGAGTGTGGCTGCTTGTCTGTTCTTTGAATGGGCAATAACAAAATATATGTTGAAACAGGAACCTTCACTGCATGATGGCTCTGCCATCATAACTGGTATTCTGTTGGGAATGAACCTGCCATCGAATCTTCCTGTATGGATAGTGCTTATTGGTGCGCTTGTAGCAATAGGTATTGGCAAGATGACCTTTGGTGGATTAGGTAATAACTTCCTTAATCCTGCTCTTGTGGGGCGTTGTTTCCTATTGGTTTCTTTTCCTGCACAGATGACATCATGGCCTCTTGCTGGTCAGCTGTCAAGTTATCTTGATGCACAAACTGGTGCCACACCTTTGGCTGTAATGAAGGAGGCAATAAAGACAGGTGATGCCTCATTGCTCGACAAACTTCCTGATGCTACCCATCTTTTGATAGGACTGAATCCTCAGACAGGTGTTGGTGCAATAGGCGAAATATGTGCGTTGGCTCTTATTGTTGGATTAGTCTATATGCTCTGGAAAAAGATCATCACATGGCACATTCCTGTTTCTATAATAGGTACGGTATTTGTCTTTACTGCATTATTGCATCTTGCCAATCCTGTATATGCCGATCCTTTTACAGAGATTCTTTCTGGTGGTTTGATGCTTGGTGCTATCTTTATGGCAACAGATTATGTTACAAGTCCAATGACTCATAAGGGAATGTTGATTTATGGTGTAGCCATTGGATTCCTTACTGTTGTTATTCGCAACTGGGGTAGCTATCCTGAAGGAATGAGTTTTGCCATTCTCATCATGAATGCGTTTACACCTCTCATTAATCATTATGTTAAACCAACACGCTTCGGCATAAAAAAGAAATAGTGACATGAAGAAATTAGAATCGTCATTTAAGAACATGGTTATTGTGCTGGTGGGGGTTGCTGTTGTTATAGGCGCACTTCTGGCATTTGTTAACCATCTTACAGAAGGACCTATTGCACAGAAGGCTCAAAACACATTAGCTGTTGGTATAAAGAAGGTTATGAACAACAGTGAACTAAAGGTTGCTGAACCTATAGAGGAAAAAACTGTTGTTAATGGTAAGGAGTTAATCTTCACCATTCATAACTGTACTGATAAGAATGGTAAGTTGTTGGGAGCAGCTGTAGAGAGCACTACAAATGGTTTTGGAGGTAATCTGAAGGTGCTGGTTGGTTTCAATCCTGAGGGACAAATTCTTGGATACACTATTCTGGAACATGCAGAAACTCCTGGTCTTGGTGCTAAGGCTGATAGCTGGTTTCAGGCAGAAGGAAAGGGTAGTGTTATAGGAAAGAATCCTAAGGATGGCGACCTTCATGTATCGAAGGATGACAAGAATGGCAATGCTGTAGATGCCATTACAGCAAGTACAATAACATCACGTGCATTCCTAAAAGCTATTAATCAGGCTTATGAAGTATTGAAAAATTGAAATATGGAAGTATTGAAAGATTGAAATATGGAAGTATTGAAAAATTGAAATATGGAAGTATTGAAAGATTGAAATATGGAAGTATTGAAAAATTGAAATATGGAAGTATTGAAAAATTGAAGCGATGAAGAATATCAAGATATTAATAAACGGACTGGTTAAGGAAAATCCTGTTTTTGTGCTTTTCCTTGGTATGTGTCCTACATTGGCAACAACAACATCGGCTGTCAATGGTTTGTCGATGGGGCTTGCTACCATGGCAGTACTCATCTGTACCAATTTTGTTATTTCGTGTATCAAGAGTATCACTCCTGATAAGGTGCGTATTCCTGTGTTTATTGTTGTTATAGCAGCATTTGTTACCATTCTTCAGATGGTGATGTCGGCTTATGCTCCTGATAGCATCAACAAGGCTTTGGGAATATATATTCCTCTTATTGTTGTAAACTGTATCATCCTTGGACGTGCCGAAAGTTTTGCTTGCAAGAACACTCCTGTGGCAAGTGTTTTTGATGGTATAGGAATAGGATTGGGATTCACATTGGGACTCACCATCCTTGGTGTGGCTCGTGAATTGTTAGGTGCTGGCAGTATCTTTGGGGTCACACTTTTGCCAGAAACATGCAATATCCTTCTTTTCGTGTTGCCTCCTGGAGCATTTATCACTTTAGGTTATCTTGTTGCAATTATTAATAAGGTTAGAAGCTAACGTTATGGAATATATACTTATATTTATCACAGCAATTTTCGTGAACAACATTGTGTTGTCACAATTCCTTGGAATATGTCCTTTCCTTGGTGTTTCAAAGAAGATAGATACAGCTCTTGGTATGGGTGCTGCTGTAACCTTTGTACTCACACTTGCCACTATCGTAACATGGCTCGTTCAGAAACTTGTTCTTGAACCTTTCGGATTGCAATATCTGCAGACGCTGGCTTTTATTCTTGTCATAGCGGCATTGGTGCAAATGGTAGAGATAGTGTTGAAGAAGGTGTCGCCAAGTCTTTATCAGGCATTAGGAATATTCCTTCCTCTTATAACCACCAACTGTGCTGTGCTTGGTGTTGCTATTCTTGTTATCCAGAAAGACTATAATCTGTTGCAGAGTGTAGTGTATGCCTTTTCTACAGCTATTGGTTTTGCTCTTTCACTGGTGTTGTTTGCTGGTATTAGAGAGCAGCAGGAGCTTGTGAAAATTCCTAAAGGGATGCAAGGCATGAGTATTGTTCTTGTTTCGGCTGGTCTTCTGGCACTTGCCTTTATGGGATTCAGTGGTTTGCAGAGTGGTTTGGGAGCGATATTTGGAATTACGAATTAGTAGTTAGTAGTTAGGAGTTAGGAGTTAGTAGTTAGGAGTTAGTAGGCTTCGCCGCTAAAGAAGTTTTAAAAGCCTCTTGCAGAAAATTTTGCAAGAGGCTTTTTTATCGTTTATCATTTAGCATAGCGCAAAGCGCTTGCGCTAACTTTTAACTCCTAACTCCTAACTCCTAACTCCTAACTTCTAACTTCTAACTTCTAACTCTTTACGTATCCGAGTTTTTTAAATTCTTCCATGAGAGGAAGTGCCAATACTTTTGCATCAGGATGAGGAGCACCTGTTGTACCCAAAGCGCGAAGGTCGAAGAAGTGTTTCCAGTCTTTAACCAAGCCAGTGTGAACAAGTTCGGTATTGATGTCAAGTGGCAATACAACTCGTGCCTCCTGTGGTTTGTGACCCATAGCTATCATATTCAGGTAGGCTGTTTCGGCAGCAAGATTGGCAAATAGCCAGTTGTCAATGGCTGTCCAGTCTTTATCGGTGTTTGAGATTAGCTGCTGGCATAATGTAACAAGTGTGTTGCGTGATGCCTCGTCCACTTTATTCACATCCTCTTCGGCTGCAATCCATGTTGGCATATTGATGCTTATTTCACCACCAAACTTATCCTTACTGTAGTTGCAGTATCTTGTTGACTGTTCTGCCATAGAGTTGGCACGATGACGATTGTATTCACGTGTAACGCCAACCTGTGTTGTGAAGTGAACAGTTATTCTGCGTTCAAAATCAGGAGTATAAGAACTTATAAACTTCAAATCATCAAGCCATTTGTTTTCTGCAAGCACACGCATGTTAGTGGTGATGAAAGCTTCAGTTCCTTTACGATTCACGTGAGAGAAACGGTTTCTATCATAGCGATCTGTTAAAGCTGAATCTGTAGAGTGCAGATAAACAGTTCCATGTTCAAGCATGGCAAAGTGTTCAGAAGCAATCATTCTCTCTACAAAGGGACGGGCTGATGTTTCTGTGGTGTTCTGCTCACTTTTATAACATACGCGTCCTGCACGCTCAATCTGCTTATACACGGCATCAAGACCATCGGGCTGTGCCCAAATTTCAAACTTAGGTTGTAGGATTTTCATTGTTGCTGTATTCTTTTATTATTATTTTTCTTATTTTCTTTGTTAAATGGTTGTCAAGGGATGTAACAGGTTCGAAACCTTCTGTAAGAGAAGCTTCTTCTTCCATAACTGTTTCGAGTGATGCAATGAAATCGTGCAGTTTCAGTTTTTTGAGAATACTGCTCATTTCATCCTCGTTATAATTGCTTGCTGTCATGAGATTGCGCATATTCCTCAGTTCATCTACAGGTATTGCGTGACGTTGGAATAGATATCGCATATACAGAAATTCAAATAGCACCTTATGAAGAGTCTCTTCTGTTTCGCCCATTTTGGTGATGCGGCTCTCTATGTCTGCTCGCATCTGAGTATCGTGTTTCTCCAATATGCTTTTGTATAACTGTGTTATGCCAGCAAGTAGTCCTTTATTTGTAATATCATTGGTGATAATGGGATTCTTTATCAGAAAAACCGTTGCGTTCTTGGCAAGTTTCTGTAATAGCTCCTGTTCGTGTAGCCCCCACACATGAACTGCTGTAGCATGCTGAAGCATCCATTTGTTGACAGTTCGCATAGGCGACCAGACAACAGGGATGAGTCGTGTGCGTGCTCCTCCCAACATTTTCTTAGCTCTGTAGGTGGGGGCGCCAAGAATATGTATCAAGTCAACGTCGCTGCCCTCATATACAACAGTGTGCCCAGCTTCTTCGAGCTGTTGTTGTAACAGTTCTACAAAATCATTGGGAGTTGAGATAAAGAATCTAATTTTCATTGTTGTTACAGTTTATGACTTGTAAAATCGGTTTTGTCTGCCATGAGATAATGAATGCGATAACCTATACTATGCCATAGAAGACTTAGCTGATATAAGTAGAGCATTGGTGTGGATATCTCTTCATCAACACGATGAATTTCACGTGCTGCCAAACAGGTGTGTGCTATTATGTTTGTCAATAGAGCAACACCTGCTGCTCCTAACACTATCCAATTGTGCATCATTCCTGCTATACATCCTGCTGCAATGGGAGCGAGTAGGGTGGTGTGAAGCAGTAGATGATAGAAGAACAGTTTTATTCTTGATGTTGCTATGTTATGCAATAATTGTCTTGATGCCTGGAAATAGCTATGACGGTTTTTCCATTCTCTGTCGCTAAGTTCTTCCTCAAGTAGCCATGTAGATGGTGAGAGTATGGCTTTTGTTGAAGAACCATATTTGTTAACTAAGAAATCATATTCTCCACGTATTAACTGAAGGTTTCCTAAGAAGCCATTGTTCTCTATAAAAATACTCTTGCGAATGGCAACAAATGACATATTGGTTCCCCAGGCTTTTTGTTTCAAGGCACTGTTGAACATGATGTGTCCCATGAAGATATGTTCAAAGCGGCGGTAAGCCTTATTGTTTTCGTCCATCTTCACATATCCCATGGCAAGGTTTTCGTCTCCAAGTTGTAAGGCTACACTCTTTAGCCAGTTGTTGTCGATAGGTTTGCAATATGGACTGCACACAATTACCCATTCTGTTTCAGCAGCTTTTATACCAATGGTTATTGCCAGTTTGGTACGGCTCATATAGCGCGACGACAATGGGAGATATGTGGAGTATAAGTGAGGAGAAGCCATACGCTTAAGCAAATCCTCGGTTTCGGTGTCGCCTTTGTCTGCAACAACAATAACCTTGTAGTTGGCATCATATTGCTGTGACAGAAAAGAAGGCAGATTGTGTTCCAACTCGTAACTATTGTCGTGAGCTGGAATGATAATGCTTATGTTTGGTGATGATGTCTTTGATTCGGTTTCTTGATTCTTGATATCATCATCAAATGAATTGTCACTCAAAGCTTTGTGAGCCTTGATTAATGGACTTGTTAGTACTGATAGAATAGCCAGTACAACAAGTGTTGTTGCGATTATAATACTTAAATTATCAATAATCATTTTCTCGTTACAATAGTTGAAGGAAGGGCTGCTTAACGCAACTCTTCCTTAATGTATCCTATGGGCAGCCTGCGACAGTTGTATTGGCTTGCCATAATTTCTCCATAGGCTCCTGCAGAACGAATAGCTATAAGGTCTCCACGCTTCGTCTTGTTAAGGTCTATTGCTTTTGCAAAAACATCGCTCGACTCGCAGATAGGACCTACAACATCGTATGTTGCTGCTGGCTCATCGCTTGAAATGTTCTCTATCTTGTGGAATGCCTGATAAAGAGCAGGACGAATAAGGTCGCTCATACCCGCATCAACGATAGCAAACTGTTTGTGATTACCTTGCTTTACATAGAGACAGCGTGTGACGAGTGTACCCATCTGAGCCACTACGGCACGTCCTAACTCAAAATGCAGCTTTTGCCAAGGACGCAATTTCAAATGATGTGCATAGGTTTCAAAATACTCCTTGAAATTGGGGATAGGCAATCGGTTAGGATGATCATAGCTTATGCCTAATCCTCCACCAACATTGATGTTTTCAATACGTATATGCTTGCGCTCAAAGGTGTCTTGTAAGTCATTAATGCGGTTGCATAGAGCCTCGAAGTCACCCATGTCAAGTATCTGACTACCAATGTGAAAATGCAATCCTACAAAAGTGATATTCTCCATTCCTTGAGCTATTTCTATCACTTTGTCTATATCTTGCAAAGAGATGCCGAATTTGTTTTCTGCCAAACCTGTTGTGATGTTGGCATGTGTGTGAGCACCAACATCTGGGTTTATGCGGAATGCCACATTGGCTTTTTTACCCTTTTTGCCTGCAAGTTCGTTGATAACCTCCAACTCTGGGATGCTTTCAACATTAAAGCAGAATATATCTGCATCAAGTGCAAGATTTATTTCCCAATCTGCTTTGCCTACACCTGCGAAAACGATTCGTTCTGCTGGGAAACCTGATTCCAGGGAACGCTGAACCTCTCCGCCACTTACGCAATCTGCACCCAATCCTGCCTGATTGATGATATTAAGCACCTTGGGGTTGGCATTTGCCTTGATAGCATAGTGAACGATAAAGTTCTCGTGCTTGCCAGCCTCTGCATTTATTGTCTTTAGTGTCTGACGAAGCAAATCTGTATCGTAGTAGTAGAATGGAGTCTCTATGTTTTGAAACTTTTCTACAGGAAAATTACCTTTCATAAATTGGAAATTAATAGAGTGTGTTGTGTTGTTGTGTGTTGTTATTTGTTGAATAACGTGTTGCTGAGGCTCTGCAATGCTTCTTTCTTGTCGCTTTCGCGAATGAGGAAAGAGATGTTGTAGTTGCTACCACCATAAGAGATCATTCTTACGGGGATATTCTTCATTGCCTCAAGGGCTATTGACTCGAAACCAAGGTTGCTCCAGTCTAAATCGCCAACAACGCATACTATACACATATCGCTGTCAACGGTAACGGTACCGTATTTCTTTAGCTCATCAACAATTTCATTCAGATGGCTATCGTTGTCAATGCTCATACTTACACCCACCTCTGATGTTGCTATCATGTCTATGGGTGTTTGATAGCTTTCAAAAATCTCGAATACTTTTCTTAGGAATCCTGTAGCCAAAAGCATACGTGATGACTTTATCTTGATAGCTGTGATATTGTCTTTAGCTGCAACAGCCTTTATTTTTCCTCTGACAATAACATTATCAATGATAGTACCATCGGCTTTTGGATCCATTGTGTTCTTCAAACGTACAGGAATACCTGCGTATTTTGCTGGCTGAACACATGTGGGGTGGAGGATTTTTGCTCCGAAATAAGCCAATTCGGCTGCTTCCTCGAAGTTTAACTGACGCACAGCTTCTGTTTTCTCAACGATACGAGGGTCGTTGTTGTGCATACCATCGATATCTGTCCATATTTGAATCTCTTCAGCAGGTAGAGCTGCACCTATCAGTGAAGCGGTGTAGTCAGAACCTCCTCGCTGTAGATTGTCGATCTCGCCATAGGCATTGCGACAGATGAAGCCTTGGGTGATATAAATCTGATAGCCTTCGTTGGCTTTCATCACTTCAGCCAGTTTCTCCTTTATGTATTGGGTATCTGGTTCGGCATTCTTGTCTGTACGCATAAAGTCGAGGGCATTAACAAGAACAGCCTTGATACCACATTCCTGCAGATAGTTTACAACCATGTTGGTTGACATTATTTCGCCCTGTGCAACGATGCTCTTCTCTTCAAAACTTGTGAAGAGATCCTTTGTGAAAGAACGAAGATAATCGAATTCGCTGTGTAGGAATTCGCTTGTCTTTTTCTTCATCTCATCTGTGGCATAGAGCTCAGCTACATGCTGCTCATACTTTTTTTCAAGGTTGTTAACAACTTCGTTGGCACCTTCTGGATTCTTCTTGTAAAGATAGTCTGAAATCTCAACAAGAGAATTTGTTGTTCCACTCATGGCTGAAAGTACAACGAATGTAGGTTCGCCTGATTCTGTAATCAATGAGGCAACGTTCTTCATGCGCTCTGGTGAGCCAACTGAAGTACCTCCAAATTTCATTACCTTCATAATTGTAAGTATTTAATTGTTATTTTTTCCGTTATCAATTCTCACGTTATCGACAGACAGATGCTATTCCTCGCCGTCTTCAGTGAGGTCAAGATGATTGTATTCTGCTGTCACATCACTGATGCTTCCATCCTTACAGCGATACACAATGCCTGGAAATTTGTCAAGCATAGGTATGTTATGGGTTGTCATAACAACAGCTGTACCTGTTGAGGTGATATTTTTCAGAAGTTCAACAATATGGCTTGCTGTCTCTGGATCAAGATTTCCCGTTGGTTCATCGGCAATAATTACCTTTGGGTTGTTGAGAATAGCTCTTGATATAGCAATGCGCTGCTGTTCGCCACCTGAGAGCTCGTGAGGCATCTTGTCTATCTTGTCAAGCATTCCCACTTCTGTAAGAACAGCTTCGATACGTTCATCAATCTCTTTTTTGTCTTTCCAGCCTGTAGCCTTGAGAACAAACTGCAGATTCTTTCTTACCGTGCGGTCATGAAGCAGCTGGAAGTCTTGGAAGATTATTCCCATTTCCTTGCGTAGGGCAGGTACATCCTTGCGTCGTAAAGATGGAATGTCTCTACCTAAAACTGTAGCTGTATGGTTCTCATCACCGTCAATATCAAGTTCGCAGTAGAATGTTTTCAGGAGAGAACTCTTTCCTGAGCCCACCTTACCTATGATATAGATGAACTCACCTTCATCAGCGTGAAAGTTTACGCTTTCAAGTACTTTTTCTTCACCCTGATAAATGTCTATATTTTGATAATCAATCAGCATAATTTTAATTTTAAGTTAGGAATTTGGAGTTAGAAGTTGAAAAGCCTATGTATGCATTATCCACAACTCATCACTCATTATTAACTCCTCATTACTCATTATTAACTCCTCATTACTCATTATTAACTCCTCATTACTCATTTCTTATATGTTCCATTGAACTTCGCCATTCGGCGGTCCTTGTCCCAGTCGGGATTATGACGCTTCAATAGTTCGGCAGCAACATCTTCGATTCTTAATCCCTTATCGGCAAGTAGCACTATGAGGTGGTATAGAATGTCGCTGGCTTCATAAACAAGTCTTTCGTTTGTACCTGATACAGCCTCAATAACTGTCTCAAGTGCCTCTTCTCCAACTTTTTGCGCAATTCTCTTCGTGCCTTTGTTGAATAGAGCTGTGGTGTAGCTTCCTTCTGGCATTTCCTCCTTGCGCTTGTTGATGAAGTCTTGTAGTTCTGTAAGGAAGAGA
The DNA here is from genome assembly GCA_002391185.1 of Prevotella sp. UBA4376. Taxonomy (GTDB): domain Bacteria; phylum Bacteroidota; class Bacteroidia; order Bacteroidales; family Bacteroidaceae; genus Prevotella. Next base: position 40,306 of record DGRY01000067.1, on the reverse strand, counting down.
ACTGGATTATAGTCGTTTTCTTCTCCCCAACAGGTATCGGTTCCTTTATGACATGTTGGTCCCATAGGGTTAACCTGAATGAGCAATGTGTCGTTGTCACAATCAATCTGCATACTCACCATGTTAAGGAAGTTTCCGCTGGTTTCGCCTTTAGTCCATAGGCATTGGCGTGAACGGCTCCAGAAGGTAACCTTCTTAGTTTCTATAGTTTTATCATAGGCTTCTTCGTTCATGAATCCAAGCATCAGTACCTTACGTGTTTTGGCATCCTGGATGATAGCAGGAACAAGTCCGCCCATTTTTTCAAAATCTATTTTCATTTTTCTAATCCTTTCTTGTTACTAATCTCGTACTCTTATATTCTAACGTTTATACCTTCTTCCTTGAGATAGGTTTTTAGCTCTGGAATTCTTATCTCTCCAAAATGGAAAACACTGGCAGCAAGGGCTGCATCTGCTTTTCCTAAAGTGAAGGCGTCACGAAAATGTTCCATTTTGCCTGCACCTCCGCTGGCAATGATAGGAATGCTCACATCTTCTGCCAGTTTAGCAAGGGCTTCATTGGCAAAGCCTTGTTTCACTCCATCGTGATCCATAGAGGTGAATAGAATCTCACCTGCACCTCTGTCTGCTACTTCGTGAGCCCATTCTAAAAGGTGTAGTTCCACGCGTTCTCTGCCACCTTTCACGTAGCAATGCCATCCGTCTTCGTCGTTGCGTGCATCAATGGCGCATACACATACTTGCGAACCATAGTGTCCGCATATCTCATCGATAAGCTTTGGATTGCGAATAGCCGAAGAGTTTATGCTAACCTTGTCGGCTCCAGCATCAAGAAGGCGTTTCACATCATCAAGTTCATTGATGCCACCACCTACGGTGAATGGGATGTTTATTGTTTCGGCAACACGGGTAACCATGTCGGTAAAGGTTTTTCTTCCTTCATAACTTGCGGTGATATCAAGGAAAACAAGCTCGTCGGCTCCTGCATCGCTATAAGCTTTGCCTAATTCAACAGGATCGCCTGCGCTACGTAGGTTTACGAAGTTTGTGCCCTTTACGGTTTCTCCGTTCTTTACATCAAGGCAAGGTATAATTCTTTTTGCTAAACCGTTCATCGTTTCAACAGTTTGTTAATGTCTATTCTTCCTTCGTAGAAGGCTTTTCCAAAAACTACCGCAGGTATATTGTTGCAGTTGAGTTCTTCTATATCCTCATTGCTGCTTATTCCGCCAGATGCGATAAGGTGCAGGTTTGGATATTCGCTCATAATCTGCTTATACAGGTCTGTGGCTGGTCCTGAGAGGGTGCCGTCCTTGCTTATTTCGGTGCATAGCACATTGTGTACTCCCTTGTCAACGTATTGCTTTAGGAATGGCAGTAAGTCTTCGGCTGAATCTTCTTTCCAGCCATTGATGCTTATCTTGCCATTGCGCACGTCAGCACCAAGAATCATTCTTTCTGCGCCATATTTCTCGAGCCATTGCATGAATAGTTCGGGCTGGGTAACAGCAATACTTCCCACTGTTACCATTGCTGCTCCTGCAGCAAATGCCTTTTCAATGTCGGCTTCTGTCTTTATTCCTCCGCCAAAATCAACAATTAGATTGGTTGATGATGTGATGGCTTTTAGTACTGCATCGTTTACGATATGTTTGCTCTTTGCGCCATCGAGATCCACGACATGAAGACGCTTGAAGCCGAGACGCTCGAATTCACGAGCCACCTCGGCAGGATCGTTGTTGTATATTTTTTTTTGCTCGTAGTCACCCTTCGTCAGGCGTACACACTGACCGTTTATGATGTCTATGGCTGGAATGAGTTCTATATTCATAGTTCAAGAAAGTTTCTTAATATCTGTTCGCCCACCTTTCCGCTTTTTTCTGGGTGAAATTGGCATGTGTAGAAATTATCTTTATGCAGACAAGCGGAATAGGGTAGTATATAATCTGCCTCTGCTATTGTTTCTTTGCATACTGGAACATAGTAGCTGTGTACGAAATACACATAGGGATGTGGACCTAAATCCTTTAGGAGTGGATTGCTGTTAGGCTTTATTTCGTTCCATCCCATGGCGGGAACCTTGTCCTCGTGTCGCTGAGGAGTAAAACGCTTAACGTCAACATCAAAAACTCCAAGGCAGTCAACATCTCCTTCCTCACTATGTCGGCATAACAGTTGTTGACCAACACAGATGCCCAGAACAGGTTGTTTCAAACTTTTTATTACCTCGTCCAGATGATGCTTATGCAGGTATTCCATAGCTTCGCGTGCGTTTCCCTGACCTGGGAAAATCACCTTGTCGGCTTTCTTTAGCTCTTCGGCATTGTCGGTTAGTAGCGGCTCAATACCAAGTCGTCTGAGGGCATTCACTACCGAGTATATGTTTCCTGCGTTGTATTTTACTATTGCTACATTCATCTATTTAAATTACGAATTTGGAATGTGGAATGTGGAATTAGTCGCACTACGTGCGATGTAGAATTATTCAATTTTCAATTATCAGTCGTGAAGCATTTGGCTTCTAACTTCTTATATCTTCTTTTATCTTCTTTAAAACTACATCTTACTGGAAGATGATAGTTTTGTTATTGTATGTGAGCACCTTACGTTGTATATGCTTGGTGACAGCACGTGAGAGCACTATCTTTTCGAGGTCCTTGCCTTTTAGTACAAGACTCTCAGGAGTGTCTTTATGACTTATGCGGGTAACATCCTGTTCGATGATTGGACCTGCGTCAAGCTCTGCTGTAACATAGTGGCTTGTAGCTCCAATAATCTTAACTCCACGTTCCCAAGCCTGATGATATGGTTTTGCGCCAACAAAGGCGGGAAGGAATGAGTGGTGGATGTTTATGATATGATTTGGATAACTCTTTATCATGTCGTCGCTGATAATCTGCATATAGCGGGCGAGGACAATGAAAGTAACCTTTTCTTTTTTCAGTAGTTCCATCTCGGCAGCTTCTACCTCTGCTTTATTGCTGTGGTCTTTTTTTATGCTCCACACATAGTAGGGGATACCGAACTGTTCTGCCACATAGCGCAAGTTTTCGTGGTTACTCACAATGCATGGGATATCCACATTGAATTCCCCTGCTTTCCAGCGAGCAAGTAAGTCGTAGAGACAATGACTCATCTTACTTACGAATATTGCCATGCGTGGTTTTACATCGCTGAAATATAGATTGAAATTCATCTGGTAGCGTTCTGTGTAAAGGGTGTCGATGATATCTTTGATTTTGTTGCGTGGAATGAGGAAATGTTCAAGTTCCCATTCTATACGCATGAAGAACATTCCGTCCTCGCGGTCAACGTATTGATCAAGATACATGATGTTTCCGTGGTTGTCAGTGATGAATTTAGTCAATTCGGAAATGATGCCCTGTTTGTCAGGACAATGAAGAAGCAGTATTGCAGATGGTTTCATTCTTTCTATTTCAAATTGTTATTAAAATCGTTTATCTCCTTTACACTATGCAAAGATAACATTTTATATTGAAAAGCAAAAAAACAAGATTGAAAAATTGCAGTTTTACACCATATTAAAACAAATCATTACATATTAATACGAAAATCTCCCATATTGCAACTTGATATTTACAATATGGGAGAAATAGCAATATGTAAGCTAAAACTATTTTGTTGTTTTCAAAATGATGCTTGTTGCGCCAATGGTGAAAAGACTTCCATCTTCTATAACTCTTCGTTCCTTGTCGCCTAAGATTTCGTTATCTACAAATGTTCCTGTGTTGCTTGGACCGTCGCGTAAAACATACTTTAAGTTTCCTCGCTTGTCGTAGCTTACGTTGATGCAGCAATGTGTATAGTCAACGCTTGGATCAACGGTTTCAATGGGGCAGTTTACGATGTCGTTGCCTTTGTGGTATCTGCCTATGAAATTATCACCAAGTTTTAGAGGAATTATTTGCTTGTAGTGGAATACGTTCTCAATGACAACGATAGAACCGTAGTTGCCTTTTTCGGCTTCTTCGTCAGGATTCTCGTCTTTTTGCAGTTTTCTTAGTTTACTCACGCCTATGCGTATGGCAAACTCTTTACCGCAGTCGTTGCATTGGAATATTAGCTTTTGACCTGCTGTGTATTTTGTTTCGTCAAAAGAAATGTAATTGTCACACTTTGGGCAGCGTACTCTTTTCATTACTGTAAATGGGGTTAGGGGTAGCTATAGCAATTATTTTCTAACCATTGTTACCCATCCGTCAGCAAAGATATTGTTGCTGTTCAGGCTGTTTAAAGCATTCTGTGCTGCTTTTTTGTTGCTATAGTTCCCGTAAATTACTTTTGTATTGCCGTGTCCGCTATATACCTCGGCTGCTGTGTAGCCTTCTTTTTTAAGTTTTTCAGTATATGCTTTGGCATTATTTATTGATACTTTGCTTGCAAGAACAATCGTGTAATAATCTTGTGCAGCAGTATTTCTTTTCTCTATAATGGCAGGCTTCTTTATTTCGTTCTTCTGGAGCACTTTTCTTGTGGCTGCCTCAATCTCTGCATTGCCGGTGGTGATGTCTTTTGGCATTATGCGATAAAGTAGTCCTGTGTCAATCTTTGATGTTGTTAAAGCTGACTTGGTGCCGTTGCCTAAGTGAGAAGGAACGAGTAAAAATACCATAATTGCGATGCATGCAACAGCGATGTTACGGATTACGCTCTTCTTAATGGTGTAACTGTCGCTGTCATTGTTGTCGTTGATATCGGCAAAGATTGCACTTTGGTTATTCTTGTTTTCGTTGATATCAATGATTTTGGCTGTATGCTGTGGTATCGTTTCCTCTGTAATCTGCTTTGCGTCAATACTTTCAAGAGTTTCAAATTCGAAAGCTCCTAAGCCATAGAGCGATGGAGTTAATAAGCCAGCCTCGCATGGCTCAAATTCGTAGTTTCCTGCGGTATTCATGCGAAGAATTCCGATGCCTCTTAGTTCGTACTCGCCCTTTGTACTTAGAATCTGACGAATCTCTTCGACTTCTTGTTCTATGCGTCGAAGGGCTTCAGGATAGCTTATGTCATAAGCTTCCACGTATGATTGTGCAAGTAGCGAATCATTGATTTTTAATTGCGGATTGAAACCTATTGTACGTATAGGTGGTAAAAAGGTGTTGTCAACCTCACTATAACGTGCATCTATATGTTGGGCCATAAAGCCGCCAAACTCAGGAACAATAACACAGTCATTGTTCAATAGCAAAATTTCTATATGTCTTTCTAGTTCAATCACGTTTGCAAATTTAACAAAT
>DGRY01000067.1:0-34939 GCA_002391185.1 Prevotella sp. UBA4376 | reverse complement strand
TTGCTTTTGTTTTGCAGAAATTCAAATTTGTATTATCTTTGCGTGATATAATTAGGAATATTTACAACAAATGAATTATATTGAAACTGCAATAAAAGGAGTTTATATTATTGAACCTAAGGTTTTTAATGATCAAAGAGGTTATTTCTTTGAAGCGTGGAAACAGTCGGAGTTCAATGAAAATGTAGGCTCGGTGAACTTTGTTCAGGATAACGAATCCAAATCAAGTTATGGGGTTCTTCGTGGGCTTCATTATCAAAAGGGCGAATTTTCTCAGGCTAAGCTTGTGAGAGTTGTCAAAGGTAAGGTTCTTGATGTTGCTGTTGACTTACGAAAATCGAGTCCTACATTTGGTAAATATGTTATGGTTGAACTGAGTGATGAAAATAAGCGCCAGTTCTTTATTCCTCGTGGCTTTGCCCATGGTTTCCTCGTTCTTAGCGAAGAGGCTGTATTTACATATAAGGTTGATAATGTATATGCGCCTCAGTCTGAGGCGAGTATTCGCTGGGACGACCCAACGATAGGTATAGAGTGGCCTATTGATTCCAAAGATGTTCTTACATCGGAAAAGGATTTGAAGAAAGCTTTTGCTTTCGAGGATGCTGATTACTTTGAATAAAAGCTCTAATTAGGCAACATTTGAGTGTTGCAACGTATAAATATGCTTACCTATAAGAAACTATTTTTTGCATTATTTACATTTCTGATCGTACTCTCGTTGACCGGATGTCGTAAAAAAGGGACTTCAATTGAAGCTCCTAAGGAAGATGTTGCTGCCAAGAAAATGCTTCAGGGAATATGGATTTCTGAAGACGAGAGCCCTTTCTTTAGGGTAAAGGGGGATACTATCTATTATCCTGACACAACTTCGAGTCCTGTATACTTCTATATTCATGGCGACTCTTTGGTTATGCGTGGTGCTACGCTTGAAAAGTATCTTATAGTAAAGCAGTCTCCTCATCTTTTTGTGTTCAAGAATCATAACGGAGAGCAGGTGCGTCTTGAGTTGAGTACAAATGCTGACGATATCAACTCTTTTGTTATGAATCGTCCGGTTGCTCTAAATCAGAATCAGCTTATCAAACGCGATTCGGTTATTATGCGTGGTGACACGAAATATCATTATTACATTCAGGTTAACCCCACAACTTATAAGGTTGTTCATTCATCATTGAATGATGATGGACTTCAGGTTGATAATGTTTATTATGACAATATCGTCCACATAAGTGTTTTTCAGGGTGCACATCAGTTGTTTAGTCGTGATTTTCATCGTATGGATTTCAAGAACAAGGTGCCTGAGAATATTCTGGGTCAGTCAATTCTTAGCGATATCAACTATGCTATGACTGATGAAAAAGGCGTTCACTTCACAGCTTCTATCTGTATTCCTGATAGCCCAAGTGCATACCTTGTTGATGTTTGTGTGTCGTTTAATGGGGGCTTCACTTTGAGTGTAAGATAAACCTCTCAAAGATTAGCCCCATTATATTATGTATCTTGAGTTATTTACTTTTTGACGATTATCAGTTTTTGCTGATATAGATTAACCACTTGATTGTAGAATTTTCTAAAGTCGGCATATTGATTTGCGCTAAAGTGTCCTTGCTTTGCGTAGTGTTCGGCATGAGTCTTTAGTTTACCATCCTGTAGTTTATAATCTATTTTCAGATATCCGAAAGGAGTGTCGATATTCACGTTCTGTGGAAGAGCTTCTATTATGTAGCCCTCTGGAAGTGTGATGGTGATATCGTCAATGTCTTTATATCCAAAATTGCGAACAATATCGTATTTTCTGTTCTCTATCTCGCGCAGTGTCTCCATGTCATAATGGAAAGGGTTTATCCTTACAATCAGGCGTCGTCCTGTTATTGTTGCGTATCCGCGGCAGTTGGCGATAGCTTTGAGATTTATCTCTGGCGCCTCAAATGGGGTGGCTTTTTCATTCACATTCAGTGAGTCTATTGTTCCTCCCATGAGGGCAATGCTCGAGAAGAGGTAATCTTTTTGTTTCTTCTCATCTGCATTCTTAAGGAAATGCATATCGTCGTAGTATCCGTCGAGCCATTTCTGTGTTATGTTGATGTGTGCTTCGCCTTCTTCCTTCAGTACAATCTCTGCTTGTGAATATTCAATGTTGTTGCTGTCTTTGTGGTGCGGTAGCTCAACGAGCTTTCCGCCTTCGTGTTTTAGCAACAGGGCATCGTGTCCGGCAATATCTTCATGAACGTATGCTAATGGCAACTCTGGGTTGGTACATTCTATCCAGACTGTGTCTTTTTCCATTGGCACCATCAGAATAGCATGGTTGAAGCCGTGTGCACTTGGAAAAGCCTTTGGATGCTGTTTTATGTCGGTAGAGATTATAGCCACGTTTGATTCTATTCCCACTTCCTTTAGCATGCTCATCATTAGGTTTGATAGACCTTTGCAATCACCATATCCTGTGCGGCATACTTCGGCAGCTTCAATAGGTTGCATTCCGCCGATGCCAAGCTGGATACTCACATAACGTGTGATTTTCCCGAAGTATTCATACACCTTTGCAAGTTTGTCTTTGGGGCTTGTCAGTTCGTCGCATAATTCGTGCAGATGGTTCTTTATGCTTTCTTGTAGTGTTTGTCTGCCATCGTATAATGAAGCCTGAAAGCAGCTGTAGTTTTCCCAGGTTTCCATGTTTCCTCCTGTATCGTAGTGTTTGAACACTGTTGGGGCAAAAAATACTCTTGGTGTAAGGTTTATGAAATCATCGCAGAAAGGTTCTTTGTTTATCACTGGAAGATTGCTCATCTCCACCGACAGTGTTTGGCTTCCTTGTGCATCTACGTTTCTGTTTATTGTGCAATCGGTGTTTTCGCGATATGTTCTCAGTATAAAATCCTGAGGGACTGTAATCTGGTAGCTCGCTTTCTCAACCTTTTGCTCGTAGTCGTCAATAGGTTGGAAGACGGGGTACGCCAATGAACCATCGCTTGAGTCGATACTATATTCGTAGCTGATGATACAAGGGTAAACGGATGGAGAATAGTCAAAGAATAGTCGGTAGCTATCGGTTTTGAAGTTGCTTGAATATTCGGTGCGCATTAAATCTTTCTTTTTGAATTTGCGCAGTTCCTTTCCATTTTCGTCGCTTACGGTATATGTGAAATTCTTCAGATTGTTCGTCTTGTCGAGTGCAATTACAACCTGCGCGTCGTCGTTACCATTTTTATTCAGTATCTTTAGTGTGCACTTGAATGTTTGTGTGGAATGTGTGGCGTCTTTAACCGTACATATTGTTTGGTTGTCGAGCACTATGGTGTGGTAGGTTTGGGCTCTTGCACCTGAGATCATCAGGGCAAGAGCTATTGTTAGCAATGTTTTCTTCATAATCAGTTCTTTTTCAATACAAGCAACTCTTTGTTCTTAGCCATGAGTTGTGCAAACATTTCTTTTACCGTTGGGTATTCCTGCTGGTTGTAGATGATACGATCTACATTTAGAATCTCGCGAGCCATGATCTTGTTCTCTACAGCAGTGAGCACCACCTTTAATATCATGGAACCGTCTTCGGTCTTTATAGTCAGATTCTTAGGCATTTCCTCAATAGAGTAGCCTTCTGGTATTTCAAGACACACATTCTGTGTGAGGTGCCATTTGTGTGGAAATTCCACAGGTAGCGTTCTCTCTTCGGCGGTGAAAGGGTTATCGTCGATGATAGTCATGATAAACGGATTTACGTATATCTGGTTAGCTGTGGCATCGCAGTTCTTTTCGAAATCATAGTTTATGTTCAGCTCATTAGAGTAGTCGTTCACGCCTTTTATTTCGCATCTTGTTATCTCTATGTGGTTGTTCTTTGCCTTCTCGCTTACAAACTTCACGCTGTCTTCGGCTGCTTTATAGTCTTCGCGTAGGGAAGCGGCATTGTTGTTTGTAAGTTGATCTCTCACGTTACCGGTAAGTTTTCCATCGGCGGTGAGTTTGGCGCTTATCTTGCGAATAGTTTTTGAAAAAGGCAGTTGCTGTAGGTTAACAGCGCTTGTCATGTTGCTTGATATCAGTTGGTAGGCATTGTTAACGAGCATTCTGCTTGGCAGCACATCAACATATCCGTCTTCGTATGAAGCATCGATGAACGATGTTGTTCCGTCCTCGTTCTCAAAAGCTATGATGAAGCAGTTGAGTTTCTCTAATGAGGCATGGATAGGCAGGAATCCTTTGTCGCGGCTGCATAACAGCACTGGATAGCCTTTTATTCCTGCATCTTTCATCATGTTAAGTAACACAAAGTTCATGTCGGCACTTGAACCTGTTCCGTCTTTGCGAAGTTGTGATTTGCTTTCGCCCAAAAGACTGTAGGTCTCGTCCCATTTAAGGTGTTTTCTCAGCAGTTTGTATAGTGCTACAATCTTATCCTTTGTTGTTGCGCATTTACTAAGGTCAAGGTCTTTCTGTTCCTTGCTCAGCATGTTGCTACGTCTTATTCTTCCACCGAAGTCCTCGTCTTCCATTAGTTTTTCGCCAATGCTATTCCAAGTAGAAGTGAAGTCCTTGCATATAAATCCAGGAATATTGATGCTTCTGATCTCTAAGTCAACACAACTTTTATATGCAGAAGGGCAGAACACATATCCCTCTGGTTTCAATGCAGGGATGTTCATTCCCACAAACTTGTATTCTGTAGCTGGCTCACGCTCATCTCTTCCTGTTAGCGAGAAACTTGCGTATGCAGGTGTTTTCTTGAAAGCAATCTCATTGAAACCTCTTTGGCTGAATGAGAAATTGAAAGCATCGGGTACAGAAATTACGCAATCGGTGTATAGCACAGGAATGTCGGTTTGTGCATACCATGAATCTATCTCATAGTAGTAGTCGCTTTCTAATCGGTATTGCAATTCAATCACACTTCCTTCTTTCACCTGTGGCATAGCCAGCTTCTTCAACATTCTGGCATCGTTGATGCGTGAGTCGGAAATCATAGAGCTTTCCAGTTTTGTCTTCTCTATTTTTCCATTCTCAATATTGTAAGTGTATCCCTTAACACTAATCACCCTTTCTTTCATGTTAGAGTTAACAGGACTGTAGTAAGGGATTTCGATGGTGGCATATTCCTTACCTTCGGGTTTTAGAATCTTCAGACGGTATTTAATTTCGTTTACCACCTGCAGTGATCCTTGCTTAATCTCATAGAAAGTAGAACGCTGACTGCAAAGCACCACGGCAGGGGCGTCTTTGTCGGCAGAGTAATCTTTCATCAGCAATTCCTCTTGAGTAGGTTTGCCAAATTTTAAATTGGGTTGTGTACTTTGTGCATTTCCCATAATTGTAATGCCCAGTAAGCAGGCTATTACAATGCTTCGTGCGTAGTTTTTCCGCATTTTTTCTTTTTAGCTAATTACTTTATCGTTTGTTAATTCTATTTTCTTTTCATGATAGCGAATTATATTCAGTTAATCCGTTTCGGGTTAATTCATATATTCTATGCAAAGGTAATAATTTTTTTTAGATAGTGTATCGCTTTTTCGAAAAAAATAGAATTAAAAGAGTAGGGGAAACTTGGCGTGTGGATGGCTTGTTTTTATTTGAAAAATAACATTGAAAATATTTGTACAATTAATAGGCTGTTAGTTTTTTTGTGATATTACGTAAATTTGGAAAAAACAGAAGAATTTACGGCTCAGTTGCATAAGTCCGTGGCACTACAATCTTTTAGCATTCGTTCGGCTTTTTCGCAATCTATAAAATTTTGATTATAAAACGCTAATTATCGTAACGAGTTGATGAGAGTTTTAACTCGAATAATTGATCGAAAATTAGCTCCATTCTCAATACCATATCTAAAATTGATTCGGCAAAAGGCTTTTGACACATAAAACTTACTATTGAACCGTTTTTCCTCCCTTATTCCTCTAACCGTTCTCTAACCTTTCTCTAATCGTTCAATAACGATTCTCTAATTCGCGATTATTGCGCGATTAGAGTCATTGTAGAGTCATTATAGACTCATAGTAGAGTCATATTAGAGCCACAGCCTTGTCACTCTTGTGTTTTGGTGTGGCTTTGACACCTTATCACGCATGTGTAATTCATCGAATTTAACAACACAAAGATAACACTTTTTTTTTGAAGCAACAAAACGAAAAAATATATATAATTATACATTTTTTATTTGGCTAATGCGGCTCCAAAGACTACGGCAATCAACCCTAAGATTACGCTACCGAAGGAATAGAGTAGGAAGGGTAGATAGTGCCCTGAGAGCATCATCATTATACTTTCTTTTGAAAAGCTGGAAAATGTAGTGAAACCACCACAGAATCCAACCATGAGGAATAGTGAGATACTATTAGACATATTGCTATACTTGTTTGTTACCGTCCATAGCACTCCTATGATGAAACAGCCTATAATGTTTGCTGTAAATGTGGCAAGTGGATAGTCGCTTAAATTCTTAAATGCAAGCGATACAATATAGCGTGCCATTCCTCCCAGGCAGCTTCCTGCTCCAACTAAAAGCAGTTCTTTCATATTTTAAATTATGAATTTAGAATTACGAATGTGGAATTAATTTAAATTACAAGTTAGTAATTAGATTAATTCCACATTACTTCCTTTGCTGATAGGTTTCACCGACCTAGCTGTATGTAAGCGCTAAGTCTGTGAAGAACCAATTTTCTCATTACAAATTCTTTAGATACTCTTCAGCTCGTTTGTCACCTAATTCCTTGGCTTTCTCAAGACTTGTGCGAGCCTCGGCTTTTAAGCCTTTTTCGCGTTGTGCAACTCCAAGGATGAGCCATGCATCTGCATAGTTGGGCTCGAGTTTTGTGCAGCGTTCTGCAACTTCTATTGCCTGATTATAGCGCTTAACACGGAGTTCGAGACTTGCCATTTCGGCATAGTAGGTTACTTCACGTGGATTAACAAGTATGCATCGTGCTATGTCTTCTAGTGCCTGCTGATATTGTTTTATCTTTGTTTCGCACTTGTAGCGAGTGTAGTAGAAATTGTCGTTCACTCTGCCCAACATGAGTGTGTCATAGCGGAAATAGTCCTTGAGAGCCTCACGGTATTTTCCCATGTTATCGAGCTGATAGCCTCGGGCAAGCACATAAGGAGCTGCTGCCTGTGTGAGTGGCTGTGGACAAACGGCAACAGCACTATCAAGAAGATTGAGAATCTCGTCGGCATTGGCCTTTAGTTGTGCTTTGCATTGAGCTGCTTCGTAGAACACTTCGCCATTATGCATGCCATTTTTGCTAAGGTCAATGAATATATCGTAGGCCTTCTTATAATCGGTTTTGCTGAAATATATCTGTGCCTGCTGATGACGATAGGCAGGAAGAGCGTTGATGGCATATGCCTGTTCTGCTTCGTGAAGTGCCTTGTCGAGATTCCATGCTGGATAAATAGAATCGCCAACATAAACAGCCTTGTCAAATACCAGTTTTGAATAGTCTGAATGAACATCGGCTTTGTTGGTACATTTGCTGAGTGCTTCGTTCATTATTCTATCAGCATTGGCATAGTTGGCAGCGCGCACTTCGAGTTGAGCTTTGTTGCTGTAGCCTTCGGTGGCTGTAGGGAAGTGCTGCAGGAACTCGTTAACATAAATGGCATGTGTAGCAGAATCACATTGTTCTCCAGAGAGTATAAGTGTGAGGAGAGCGTCCTGCTGTTTCTCAGGCATGGTTACACGAATGCCTGTTTTTTTCATCAAAGGCTGACTGATGGTGAGACCATTGGTTGTGAGTCCTGAAACAATACGCACATCGGTGGCATGAACCTTTGTTGTGGTTGTTGATATCTGCATTAATCCGATAACTTCGCCACGTGCATTCACAAATGGGCAATTGTTGGTGTTATCAGGAGTGGTACCATCGAAATTGTAGTAGTTTAGGTTATCGCCAAATTTTTCTATTCCGCTAACAGTCATGAGACGGCTCTGTGGCTTCTTTATGCTGTAGCCCATGAGAAACACCTTGCTACCTGTTGCCGATGGAGTAGTGGCAAGGGTGGCTGCATGAGTCTTTGTACCTTTAACTTTGAACTTACATAGATCGTAGAGCTCGTTGGCGCCATAAATGCTTTCAACATCCATAGAACGTCCTTCGGCATCAACAACAACGGCTGTCTTGGCGCCAGGGAATGATTTCCAGTCGGCAACGGCTTCACCGTTTGTGCCTATGAAGATGCCATGACTTGATGCCAGGATGCTTCCGTCTGATTTGAATGTAGTAAGGGTAAAAATAGATTTCGCAGCATTTTCTACAAAGCTACTCTGGGCATGAATGCCAGAAGCGATGAAAAAGAAGCTGCTCGCTAATATTAACTTTAGATTTTTCATTATTTTAAAATTGTTATTTGCATTTTCTACTATTTTCATCTTTTCAATTGTTATGTGAAGCTTCGCAAAGCGCCTTAGCGTTGTTGATAGCTTCGGGCGAAATGTGACTACCACTTAACATCTGAGCTATCTCGTTGATACGTTCGTCTTGACTTAGTTGTCGCATGTGACTGATAGTGCCTTGAGCTGTTTCTTCCTTTGACACCTTATAGTGAGTAGAGCCCATGGCTGCAATTTGTGGTAGGTGAGTGATAGATATCACCTGTCGACCTTCCTTACCCATCTGTTGCATTATTTGTGCCATCTTCTCTGCTATACGTCCGCTTACTCCCGTGTCGATTTCATCGAATATTATTGTAGGGAGCTTTACAGCGTTGCTAATCATTGCTTTTAGTGAGAGCATAACACGGGCAATCTCACCTCCAGAAGCTACCTCGTTAACAGGCTGCAGAGCAGTACTTGTGTTGGCGCTGAAGAGGAACGACACGCAGTCGGCACCATATAAAGATAGTTCCTTTGGTTGGATATCAACTTTGAAGCGCACATGTGGGATACCAAGAGGTACTAGAAGCTTTTGCATCTCTTTCTCTACAACAGATCCTGCTTTTTTACGCAAATCAGTTAGTTGGGCAGCCAACTTCATACATTTTTCTTTTTGCTGTTCTACCTTTTTGCGTAGTTCTTCAACTTCTTCATCACCATTGCTGATATTGTTGAGTTGTTCCTCAATTCTCTGCTTTATCTCAATGAGTTCGGCAAGAGTGTTTACGTGATATTTTTGTTCCAGACTATTGATAACGTCGATACGGTTATTCATGCGCTCAAGTTCATCGGGATCAAACTCCACTCGCTCGCTCTTGATGGAGATTTCGTGCACAATATCTTGTATTTCTATGCGTGAACTGTCAAGGCGTTCGGCAAGTTCGCCCACACAGGGAAAAATCTGCTCTATGTTGTGCAGATGGTTTGATGCCTGGCGCAGAAGATTGTCGATGCCCATTTCATCGCCTTCAAGGAGAGATTCGGCTCCAAAAAGTGCCGATTTAATATCTTCAACATGAGAAAGTTCCTGTATTCTCTGTTCAAGTTCGTCTTGTTCTTCAGGATTGTTGAGTTTTGCCTGTTCAAGTTCGTTGAATTGAAATGTGAGATATTCTTCCTGCTGCTTGCTGTTGGCAATGTCGGCTATTAACTGCTGAAGTTCTGCATTAATCTGTTGATATTGCTGATATTGTAGCTTAAATTCATCCAGTTTATCGGAGTCTTTTGCAATAATGTCAACAACGCTGAGCTGGAAATCTTCTTTTTGAAGTAGTAAATTCTGGTGCTGGCTATGCACATCAACAAGGTGTTCTCCCAGACGCTTCATTGATGAAAGTGAGGCAGGAGTGTCGTTGATGAAAGCACGACTTTTACCCTTGCTTGTTATCTCACGACGCAGAATGGTGTCAGTGGGATCGTAGTCGATATCCTCTTCGTGAAAGAACTCTTCAAGCTGATATTGCGATAGGTCGAAATGTGCTTCTACTATGCATTTCTCTGCACCACTCTTTATCTGTTTCATGTCGGCACGGTTACCGAGAAGTAGGCCTATAGCTCCGAGAATGATACTTTTACCAGCACCTGTTTCGCCCGTGATAACGGAAAAACCAGAGTGGAAATCTATATTGAGCTCGTCGATGAGCGTGAAGTTCTGAATGTAGAGTTGTTTAATCATGTTATTTCAATATTTTATCCCATGTGTTGTTCTGACTGGCATTGATACTCATGAGAATATCATAGACCGATTGTTTCTCTTTCTGATTGCCGTGCCCATTGTAGATATTGCCGAGTTCGTCTTTCTTGTAGTCGGTCCATATCTGTGGCAGAAGACTCATTGGGCGGTTTTCGTGAGCAATCTTTAGATTGTTTTCTATGGCAGATGTTATATTTGTTCGTCCACGTTCAACATTTGTTGCCATCTCGTCTAACCCTGTGCGGTAATAGTCGTATTGTAGTTGCCGCATTGGCTTAAGGCTTTCCTCAAGATAATCGTTAATGATAGCAAATCTATTTCGGTTGTTATCAAAACTCTTCCAACCTGTGAAGTTAAGCATCTGGGCATTGTTCACAAGGTTGAGACATTGATGAAGTACATCGTCGCCGCCCATAGGAGAAAAACTGTCGAGATTGATTCCTATTATGAGATAGGCATAGTAAGCCATGAGGGCTGTGAGCTGATTGTCAATAGACTCGTCGTTGAACTGCAACTGATCGAATTGGGAATACTCGAAGTTGAAGTCGTTGTCGGTATTGCTATATAATATAGTACTGTATGCCGAATCGAATACGGGACGATTAGCCTGTATAAGTGCCTTGCATGTGAACTTGTTGGATTCTTTATCGTATTTTGTAACAGTGATATTGAAGCTGCAGACTATTTGTTCTCTTTTCTGAAACTGCATGCTTGTCCATTGTCGATCGTTCAGAAACTGCTCCATGTTCTGCTGCAGATTCTCGAACACGCTTTTGTCTGTGCCTTGAATCTGCGAATGGTTGATGGTTACCTTAGCCTGTAATTCCTGTGCAGAACTACAGAATGGCAGCAAGCTCATCAATAATATCGCGAGCCACAAGAGACTTTGGTTTCTTCTCATAGTCTTTCTTACCATTAGATGAGATAATACTTATTTGGTTTTCGTCGCTTCGGAATGTTGTTCCAGGTATGCGTGTGGAATTGAGCACGATGAAATCGGCATTTTTCTTTTCCAGTTTCTTTTCTGCATTAGCCTGCTCGTTGTTTGTCTCAAGAGCAAAGGCCACAATGCGTTGCTGCTTTGTTTTCATCTTGCCCAAAGCGGCTGCTATATCGTGGGTTGAGGTGAGATGAAGCGTTAGCTCGTTGCCTTCACGCTTTATCTTCTCAGAGGCTACGTTGTCGGGCTTGAAATCGGCAACAGCAGCACAAAGTATAGCTGCATCACTATCTGGAAAGGCTGTTATTGCGGCTTCATACATCTGTTGACAACTTTCCACATCTATGCGATTGATTGACTTTGAGCATTTAAGAGCCACAGGACCGGAAATAAGAGTAACCTCAGCTCCACGGCGTTTACATTCTTCGGCAAGAGCAAATCCCATCTTTCCAGAAGAATAATTGCCTATAAAACGTACAGGATCAATCTTCTCATAGGTTGGTCCAGCTGTTATCAGCACTTTTTTCCCTTTAAGCTGATTGTGATTGTCAGAAAGAAACTGATCGATATATTCTGCGATTACATCGGGTTCTTCCATTCTGCCTTTGCCTTCAAGACCTGAAGCAAGGAATCCGCTCTCTGGTTCTATAATGATATTGCCATAACTTTGCAAGGTTTGTATGTTCTTTTGCGTAGAGGGGTGTTTGTACATGTCTAGGTCCATTGCTGGAGCTATCACAACAGGAGCTTTCATGCTTAGATATGTGGTGATAAGCATGTTGTCGGCAATGCCATTTGCCATTTTACCTAATGTACTTGCTGTGCATGGAGCTATAAGCATGAGGTCGGCCCAAAGCCCGAGGTCAACATGGCTGTTCCACGTTCCGTCGCGTTGTGAGAAGAACTCTGAAACAACAGGTTTGTGTGTAAGCGTAGAAAGGGTGATAGGGGTAATGAACTCCTTTCCTGAAGGAGTGATAACAACCTGTACTTCAGCTCCTTTCTTAACGAGTGCGCGGATAATATAGCAGGCTTTGTAGGCTGCTATACTACCCGTGATTCCCAATACGATATGTTTACCTTGTAACATTCTTTACTTTTTGTTGAATTCGCGAAGGCGAATACGTGTGAGAACTTGTTTTGTGTCGAGAGTGAAATCGGCTCCCAATACCCAGCTATAGTAACCTGGATCTCGACGAAGAACATCGGCTACATCCTGTCCTTTGTATTTACCAAAATTGAAGACCTCATGAAGCTGTGGCTTGCCATCGTTCTCAACGAGTTCCTTGCCATTGGCATCTTTGAGAGGCTCCCATATTATGCGACCTGCAAAGTCAACATTATTATTCATTCGTGAGAACTCTGCAAGTTCGTCCATATTGTTGTTAAGTGTGCGTTCAGGTTCTTCCTGTTTCCCTGGGGCATACATGTCGAGTTGTCCCTGAAGTACACGGTAGGTTGCCTCTGTGTCCTGATCGGCAAGATGAGCCTGGAAATCGTCTTCCATCTTATGGCCTGTATAGAACTTGTATGCAGCAGCAAGGTTGCGTCGTTCCATCTTATGGAAGATGTTCTGCGCATCAATGAGGCGACACTTTGAGAAATCGAAGTCAATACCAGCGCGAAGGAATTCCTCTGCCAATAAGGGTACATCGAAACGGTTTGAATTGAAACCTGCAAAATCGCATCCCTTGAATTCTTTCTCCAATTCCTTGGACAGTTCCTTGAATGTTGGTTTGTCTTTCACCATTTCGTTGGTGATACTTGTGAGCTGTACGACCAGTTCTGGAATTTCCTTTTCTGGATTAATTAGGATATTTTCGCGCTTTTCTGTTCCGTCAGGATTAACCTTTATGTATGCAATTTGGATAATTCTGTCGTTTACAAGATCAAGGCCTGTGGCTTCCAAATCAAAGATAACCAAAGGCTTAGTAAGATTCAGTTTCAATTTTTCTTTAATATTAAAATCCTTGGCCACGTTTTATGGTGACCAAGGATATATGATACATGTTGAATACTAATTAGTCGTTGAGCAACATTGGCATGAGAAGCATTAACACATTCTCATTCTCTGGCTGCTCAGCTGGAACAACAATACCTGCGCGGCTCGGGTCAGCAAGCTGCATTTCGATTTCGTTGGAATCAATATTGTTGATGATTTCCTGAAGTGAACCACCCTTGAAACCTATACTCATGGCGTTGCCTGTATAGTCGCAAACAATTTGCTCCTTAGCACTTGTTGCAAAGTCGATGTCTTCGGCAGAAAGTTCAAGTTTGCCTGCTGTGAGTGAGAGGCGTACAAGCTGACTGCTCTCGCTTGAGAAAGGCAATACTCGACGAAGGGCAGAGATGAGAGCCTTTCTGTCGATAACCATCTTGTTAGGGTTGTTCTGTGGAATTACAGAGTTGTAGTTAGGGTATTTGCCTTCAATGAGACGGCAGGTGAGAACTGTGTCGGAGAAATTAATCTCGGCTGTCCTATCATCAAACTTGATGATTACATCGCCACCGTCCTTTGAAAGTGTGTTCTTGAGGAGAGTAGCTGGCTTTTTGGGAAGAATGAAAGAAGCAGGAGTATCGCTATTGATACTGAAGTTCTGATTACGAACAAGTTTGTGTCCATCACTTGCAACAATAGCCAAACAATCAGCAGAAAGGTCGAAATAGATACCATTCATTACTGGACGAAGCTCATCCTGAGCTGTAGCGAAGAGTGAACGGGAAATATTGTCGGCAAGAGTACTACTGTCGATAGTGAGGAGTGTTGCTCCATCTGGAACAGCTGTAGTACGAGGATATTCATCAGCATTCTGTGCTGTGAAATTGTATATACCATTCTGATAGAGAATCTTTATGGTAAGGGCGTTAACATCAATATCGAAAGTAAGGGGTTGCTCTGAGAGCTCTTTTACTGCATCGAGGATAGTGCGACTTGGAACTGCAAAGACGCCATCGCCCTCGCATTGGTCGAGTGCAATAGTTGTTTGCATGATGTTTTCGCTATCAGAAGCCGTAATTTTCAAACTGTTGTTAGCTACCTCAAAAAGAAAACTGTCGAGAATAGGCAATGAGTTCTTACTATTGATAACTTTAGCGAGTGATTGAAGGCGACTATTAAGAGCGCCACTTGATAATGTAAATTTCATTAGTATCCTCTATTTATTTATGTTTTTAATCAATGTTTTTATTTCACTCACAAAAATACAAAAAATAGTATTGTCATGCAAAAAAATATTCGAAATATTTCAGTTTTTAGAACTATTTTAGTAATTTCGCAAACTGAATGAAAACCCAAAATAAGATTCTAAAATAGATTTTTATGGATATACAAGGAAAAATTATTATTGCGTTGGAGCCACGTACAGGTACTTCTGCTCGTGGTGACTGGAAGAGTCAGAGTTTTGTTGTTGAAACTCATGATGCTTATCCAAAGAAGATGGTGTTTGACGTATTCGGTGAGGATCGTCTGAATCGTTTCAATATTCAGGTAGGCCAGGAAGTAATGGTTTCATTTGATATTGATGCTCACGAGTATAATGGTCGCTGGTTTAATAATGTTCGTGCTTTCGACGTTCGTTTGGTTGATCCTGCTTCTGTTGGTGCTGCTCCTGCTGCTCAGCCTGCACCTTTTGCTCCGGCTCCAGCACAGCCTGCAACACAAGCCGCAGCTCCATTCCCTCCAGCACAGCCTGCTGCCGCTGAAGGTGAAAGCACAGATGATCTTCCATTCTAAATTAAGAATATCAACGCTTTTATAAGCAACAGATATAAAGAATAAAGCCTGATTGGGAAACCAATCAGGCTTTTATTTTAGTAGATAAAAGAAGTTAGAAGGAGTTAGATGAAGATAAAAGACATTTGTCCTCTATCATCGTCGCTGAAAAGCGACATATCTTCCTTAATCTCCTTCTATCTTCTAACTCGCTTATTTTTTCAGCTTCTCAACATAAGCATCAATAACAGCAACAGCCACAATGTTGACAACATCACGTACGCTACTTTCGAAATCCGTGAAGTGAATAGCTTTATTCAAGCCCATCTGGATAGGACCAATTATCTCGGCATCTGGATCAAGAGCTTGCAAAAGCTTGTAGCTGGCATTTGCGCTACTCATGTTAGGGAACACAAGGGTATTCACATCCTTACCTTTTAAACGAGTGAAAGGATACTTGTCGTCACGAAGTTCCTTGTTGAGTGCAAAGTTAACCTGCATTTCACCATCTATTGCAAGATCAGGATATTGTTCCTGCATGTTAGCAACGGCTGTGCCTACCTTTACGGGGCTACCAATCTGGTCGGTACCAAAGTTACTGTAGCTTATCATGGCTATAACAGGTTCTTCGTTGAAGAACTTAACTGTGTGAGCTGATAGCTTTGCAACATCGGTAAGCACATTTTCGTCAGGATGACGATTAATGAGTGTGTCTGAAATGTAGTAGGTTCCCTTCTTTGTGTTGAGAATGTGCATAGTTCCGAATGTCTTGTATTCTGGGCGTATGCCTACTACTTCCTTGGCTACTTTAACTGTGTTGCTGTATTTTGTATAAAGACCTGTAATGAAGGCATCGGCATCTCCTTGTTCTACCATAGACATACCGAAATAGTTGCGCTCGTACATCTTGTCGTAGGCTTCTTCGAAGGTGTAGCCTTGGCGTGCACGCTTTTCTGCAAGGTGCTTTGCGTAGGTGGCACGGCGACGTTGTTCCTGGTCTGCACGCATATCAATAAGTTCAATACCTGTGAGATCGAGTTTCAAACGGTTTGCCAAACGCTTTAGACGGTCTGGATTTCCTAATAGGATAGGGTAGCAGATTCCTTCCTGCTTTGCCTGAACAGCAGCTTTCATCATTGTAGGGTGAGCGCCTTCGGCAAATACCACGCGTTGTGGGTGCTGGCGGGCTGTTTCGTGGAACTTACGAGTCAAGGCTGTTTCCTGACCAAGAAGCTGACGAAGATGCTGTTTGTAGGCATCCCAATCCTTTATTTCTGTGCGTGCGACACCACTTTCCATAGCAGCCTTAGCAACTGCTGCGCTCACCTCTGTAATGAGTCGTGGGTCAACAGGTTTTGGAATGAAATACTTTGGGCCGAAATCAAGATCACTCACATGATAGGTCTTGTTTACAATCTCAGGAACAGGAGCCTTTGCAAGTTCGGCAAGAGCCTTTACTGCTGCCAACTTCATTTCTTCGTTGATGGCTGTAGCATGAGTGTCGAGGGCTCCGCGGAAAATGTAAGGGAATACCATCACATTGTTTATCTGGTTCGGATAGTCAGAACGACCTGTTGACATCAACACGTCTGGACGTGCAGCCATGGCATCCTCATAGCTTATTTCTGGGACAGGATTGGCAAGGGCAAATACCACAGGATTATCTGCCATAGAGCGAACCATGTCTTGTGAAAGAACATTTCCTTTAGAAAGACCAACGAAAACATCTGCTCCCTTAACAGCTTCGGCTAAGGTGTGTATGTCTGTGCGGCTTGTAGCAAACTCGGCTTTCTGCTCGTTAACATGTTCTCTACCTTTATAAATAACTCCCTTGGAGTCGAGCATAACGATATTCTCGTGCTTAGCACCAATAGCGCAATAAAGTTTTGTACAACTTATGGCTGCTGCACCTGCTCCGTTGACAACAATTTTGGCGTCTTCAATCTTCTTGCCTGCTATTTCAAGAGCGTTCTTCAAACCTGCAGCTGAAACAATAGCTGTTCCGTGCTGGTCGTCGTGCATAACAGGAATATCCAGAGTTTTCTTTAGACGCTGTTCTATGTAGAAACATTCTGGTGCCTTGATGTCTTCGAGATTTATACCGCCAAATGTAGGTGCTATTTTTTCTACTGTCTCACAGAATTTCTCTGGGTCTTTTTCTGCAACCTCGATATCAAAAACATCCACGCCACCGTAGATTTTGAAGAGAAGTCCTTTGCCTTCCATAACAGGCTTACCGCTCATAGCGCCAATGTCGCCAAGACCTAATACAGCTGTTCCGTTGCTTATAACGGCAACAAGATTTCCTTTATCGGTATATTTGTAAACTTCATCAGGAGTGTTCTGAATTTCCAAGCATGGATAAGCAACACCAGGTGAATAAGCAAGACTTAAATCTGTTTGGGTGTGGTAGGGCTTGGTTGGCTTTACCTCAATCTTTCCCGGTCGGCCGTTCTCGTGATACTCAAGAGCAGCCTCTTTAGTGATTTTTACCATAAAAGCTATAAATTATAATATATTTCTTATTTTATCCTTACAAGATTGCAGCAAAGATAGTAAAAAACCGATAAAATCGTGTGGGTTTTTTGTTTTTTTTGTATCTTTGCCACGAAAACGTTTTCTTATGCAGAATATAACCGAACTTACAGAGTATAAAAAGGAACTTCGTGGCAAATTATTGACTACAGCTATGGAAGAATTTGCAAGTAGAGGTATCAAAGCAGTAAAAATGGATGATATTGCTGCTAAGCTTGGTATATCAAAACGCACGATGTACGAGATTTATAGCACTAAGGAAGATATTCTTCTTGAAGGAATACTGAAACATGATGAAAACGAGGAAAGACAATTTGCAGAATACATGGCAAAGGAACCTCGTACAACAATGGATATCATGGTAGCTTTTTTCCGTATGCAGATGAAAGCAGCTTCAAGTGTTTGCCCCCAGTTCTATTCTGACCTTAATAAATACCAGAATGTTTTAAAAGCAATTGCAAAGAAACATTCTGAGCGTGATATGCGGGCTTTGGATTTCTTCAAAAAGGGTATTGATGAAGGATATTTCCGTTCTGATTTCGATTATACGCTTCTTCTTACTATTGTTCGCCAAAGCATGCAATATGTTATGGATAGTCAACTATACAAGCAGTATGGCACTCAGCACTTGTTCCGCAACATGATAATGCTTTTTATTCGTGGTTTTGCAACCCAAAAAGGTATTCAGGAGTTTGACAAAGCACTAAGTGAATTTTGAACAACTGAATAGAAGTAAATATAGAAAAAAGTGGCAGCCAATGAATATGAAATCATTACCTGCCACTTTTTTATTGTCAATTATTATAGGCTTTTTATTGATGAAACAAATTCTTTTTCGTTTTTTTTCATTCATAAATCGCACGAAGTGCGACTAATTCCAAATTCCTAATTCCACATTTCACATTCTCTTATCTTGTTGCTCTGAAGCCTTCAAGGTTTTTATATTTGCGTTTCATCATTCGCTTGTAGATATTTCGCATCCAGAAACGTTCTGATACTATGAATATCAAACCGGTTGTGAACAATACGATATACACGCCTGTTGTTGACATGAAGGCGTTGAGAAGGAAATAGATACCTATTGGAGCACAGAAAGCAACCATAGTAATTATGAATGGTAGCCAGCTGTTGCTCTGACCATTTCGTCCTGTTATCTTTTGGTTCAACGGAATAGTTTGACGATTGAATACTGCCAACTGGAAAAGCAGACAATAGCAGCTACCCATGGTGAACGACATGTAAGCCACGAGTTGCAGAAGGCTGAATTTGCCGGCTATGATAGCAGGAATCATTATTATGAAAGGTATAAGAAGCATTAAGCTATAGAAGATGTATTTTGCCTCAAGAAGTTTTAGAATGTTTTCTTTGTGAACAAGAAGACATTCTATGTAGTTGCCTTCGTAGCTCATCACTTTTGTGATGAACATTGTTCCAAAGATGAGGAAGTTATACAGACAGAAATAGTTTTTGCTGAACTCGTCGTTATATATGTTGGTATAGCTGATGAGAATGCTGAAAACTGAAGCTACTGCAATGGCTGAGAAGAAACCAATCTTGGTGTTTCGGTTGCGGATAACCATTTTTATTTCAAGTTTCAAGTATTCGCCTAACTCGCCATAGCGGTTAAGGAACGTGAACTTTGATACTGTTCTTAGCTTTGTTTGTTTTTTGCCTTTACCCAGCTCTGTCATGATGTGTACAAATTGTATTTTTCTATTGGCAAGTACGATGCCAGCAAGAAACAGTAATGCAATAACGAGTGGGAGAGGGTTGCCTTTTTCGGCGAGTATTCCTATGCTTCCATAAATATTGGTGAAGTAGTCGAAGTCGACAACTAACCATGGCAAGGCGATTGTGGCATAAACGGCAACAGGTAGTAGCACCCATAGCATATTAGTGCCTATGAGGGTGCGACAGATTAGATACCATTGGCTGTTTATGAGGAAAAGCACGTAGAATGTGCATAGAAAGAGAATTGTAGCCCAAATGCCATAGCTAAAAAGAACGGACATAAGGCAGTATGGCAGTAGTAGGGCATACCATATTGCGTTGCCCCATGTGAAAAGAGAAGAGGTTATAAAGGCTTCTGTACAGATGTATCTTGAGACAGGCAATAGAAGATAGGGCTTTACCAGTTGTGCTGGAGTTTGCTGACTTATGAAACGCACACCAAAGTCGATTGCCAAGATAAATGGTGCTATTGTGAAGATGAATTCGAGTGCAGATGTGCTGTTGTCGTTGTTTATAGCCAAAGAGAACATTATGGCAAAGAAGATGAGGTAGAGCAGCATAGCTGAAATACCAATATACACCATGATTTTTGCGTTTTTGTTCATGGTAGAATCGAGTGCACGTTTGTCTGCAATCTTTCTGTGGCGTCGCAGTTCTTTATAGAGCTGTAGTCTTTTCATTGTTTTTTTAGTTCTTTATGGTGGAAGAATAAATGTGATTCCCAGTACAGAAGCATGCTTTGTACTGGGAAGTGGGGCTTTTATCTCAAATCAATAACTTCGGCTTTTGGATAATCCTTTGCTTGGAACACGAATGTTGAATTGCTAACATTCTTTGCCTGGAAATTGCTGATGCTGATTGTTGTCCAGTTTTTGTCCTGGCGGAACTTCACCTGACTTGGAGTGTAGCTCTTTTTGTCAACTGTGATGTATAGTTCCTGAAGGGTTCGTTTCTTGTTCTGAGCTACCATGTGAACCTGATAGCTGTTGCCTTCGGTTTTCATGTCGAGATTGTAGCCTGAACGATAGATGTTGATGAATTTATATGGGTTCATCTGTGCCTGCTTAGCTTCGGTAGGTGTGGTTATGTTCACCTCGTTGGTTTGCTTCATCCAGCTCCATTGTGTTTTGCCGTTATACCACACTATTGCCTGTGGCGTGCGTGCATAAAACTTGTTTCCTTTGATGGAGATGGAACCGCTGGTTTTTCCCATCTTTGAACTTGTGATGCTGAAGTTGGCGCTTGCTCCTCCCTTTCTGCCAACAATAGCTGCTGTTTTGTCCAACACCTTTTTTGCTTGTGCTGCATTCTGTGCTGTTGCACAAAGGGTCACTAACATGAATAGTGACAAGAATAAAATCTTCTTCATAATTTTCGCAATTAAAAATTATACTATTTTTTTACCCGAACGAATCCTAAACTCATCTCGAACGCATCTAAAAGGCATCCTAAAGGAATGTCGAAGTGTTCTTTTGTGATTTTTGTAAAGGATTATCGAGGGGGAGAGTTTTAATTAATTTCCATTTAGGCGTGCAAGAATTTCGTTCAGAGAATTTTCGTCCTGTACAAGTACATCGCGAGGCTTTGAGCCCATAGCTGCACCCACGATACCAGCTTGCTCAAGCTGATCCATAAGGCGACCTGCTCGGTTGTAGCCTATAGAGAATCGGCGCTGAATCATGCTTGTTGAACCTTGTTGAGAAAGCACGATAGCGTGTGCTGCCTCGTTGAAGTAAGGGTCAAGCTGACGCAAGTCTGCCATTCCGCCGCCACCGCCTTCGCTGGCATTATCATCGGCTGGTTCAGGGAGTGATGCAGGCTCTACTGGTCCAGGCTGGTTGGCAATATGATTGTTAACCTCTTCTATCTCTGGTGTGTCGATGAATGCACATTGTATTCTGACAGGGTCGCCGGCTCCAAGGAAAAGCATATCGCCCTTTCCGATAAGTTGGTCGGCACCCTTGCGGTCGAGAATGGTACGTGAGTCGATGACTGACGTTACTCGGAAGGCAATTCTACCAGGGAAGTTTGCCTTGATATTACCTGTGATAATCTTTGTTGTTGGACGCTGGGTGGCAATCACCATGTGAATACCCACGGCACGAGCCAACTGTGCAATACGTGCGATAGGAAGCTCTATTTCCTTTCCGGCTGTCATAATCAAGTCGCCAAACTCGTCGATAATAACAACTATGTATGGCATATATTCGTGCCCCTTTGTAAGGTCGAGCTTGTGATGTATGAACTTGTCGTTATATTCCTCAATCTTTTTCACCTGAGCCATCTTCAGCAGGTCGTAGCGATGATCCATCAGTTTGCACAGAGAGTTAAGTGTGCGCACCACCTTCTGCACATCGGTAATGATTGGTTCTTCGTCGTTTTCTGGCAAACAAGCCATGTAGTGAGGTGCAATCTGGTTATAGATAGAGAATTCCACCTTCTTTGGGTCAACAAGTACAAATTTCAGCTCGTTTGGATGTTTCTTATAGAGTAGAGAGGTGATGATGGCGTTTAGACCTACAGATTTACCTTGTCCGGTAGCACCGGCAACAAGCAGGTGAGGCAGTTTGTGAAGGTCGAACATATACACCTCATTAGAGATAGTCTTACCAATAGCCACAGGAAGCGCCATCTTTGTTTCTTGGAACTTCTTGCTGTTGAGCACGCTTTCCATGCTCACAATCTGTGGATTCTTGTTAGGTACCTCAATACCGATGGTTCCCTTTCCTGGCATAGGTGCGATGATACGGATGCCAAGGGCGCTAAGGCTCAGGGCTATATCATCTTCAAGGTTACGTATCTTATTGATTCTCACACCCTCGGCTGGAGTAATCTCGTAGAGGGTGATGGTTGGACCAACGGTAGCGTTAATTTTTGAAATCTCCACGCCAAAAGAGTGCAACACTTCAACAATTCGGTTGTTGTTGGCCTTTATTTCTTCATAGTCAACAACAGGTTTGTTGGTGTCGTATTTCTTAAGCAGATTTAGCGATGGGAACTTGTATTTTGTAAATGGCTCACGAGGGTCGATAGGCGTTGACAGAATCTGCTCTGGGGTGAGAGTCTTGCTTGTGGCCTTGTCTTCATCCTTTGCAACATCCACGGTGAGCATATCGTCTGATGAAACCCCGTTGGCATTCTTTATCTCCAATGGCTTCTCTGCCACAACGGGAGCAACTGCAGGCTGTGGCGCGCCCTGAGAATAATCTGTGAGGTCAACAACAGGCGATGGTACATCCTCTTGTGGCAGAGGTTCAAGTTCTGTATCTTCCTCTTCGTCGCTTTCGGTTTCCTCCACAGTTTCCTCCTCGCCTTCAGGTTTGTTAGTAGTGTCTGTAACCGAGAATGTTATCTTTGATGTGAGATATTTTACAGGGTTAAGTGCCTTGCGTATAACGGTTATAGTCTCTGCACTCAAATAGGTGAGGAATGCAATAGCAATAAACAATAGAAGGGCTGTGAGACCAGGTGTACCCACAACATTCTCGAGTTGCTGCACGCAGAATAATCCATGATTTCCTCCAGGATTATATATCTGGTCGCCAAGAATAGGAGAGAGAAACTTCGCAAATGTTACCGAACTCCACACCATGATAAGCATCATGCAGAAAAACCATTTCCACAAGTTGATGGTGTAGATTTTCATCATCTTCAAACCTACAATAATAATAAATAGAGGAATGAGGAATGCTGGTAAACCGAAGTTTACAGAAATAAGTTGGTAAGAGAGAATGGCTCCAACAGAACCTCCCATATTTTGGAATTCTCTTTGCTGATTAGCCCAATCTGCAGGGTGTATGTTTTCAAGGATGCTTTGGTCGGCTTTTCCTGTTGAAAGAAAAGATATCATAGCTATGGTAACAACAACTGCCACCAAAAGCAGAAGCAATCCAAGGATAAAATCTATCTTGTCGTTGTTGAAAATCTTATTTTGTAGGCTTAATGTATCGCCAAAGCTCTGCTTTTTGCCTTTTTTCTTTCTTGCCATATTTTCCGTAACTATGTAAAATGTTTATTTGCTGGTTTTACGTGCAAAAATAACGTAAAAATTCGAGAAAGGCTCATTTTTTCATAACTTTTTTTTAATTTTGCATGTTGTAAGAAACGAAGATGAAGAAAACAATATATAGTAAGTTTGACAAGAATGCGATCAGCAGCCTGCCAAGGCTACTGTTCCCTGGACGAATCATTACTATCTTTACTGCTGGAGAAGCAGAAAAAGCAGTTGATTATCTGCTCAAGGCCGACATTCTTGGCGTAGATACTGAAACAAAGCCTGCTTTCAAGCGTGGGCAGAGTCATAAGGTTGCCCTTTTACAGGTTTCAACCCGTGACACTTGTTTCTTGTTCCGTCTAAATATGATGGGTATGCCTCCTGCAGTCATCCGTTTGCTCGAGGATATAACAATTCCAAAAGTAGGGTTGTCGTGGCACGATGATATTCTGTCGCTTCATCGTAGAGCAGAGTTTAAGCCAGGCAAGTTTATCGATTTACAGAATATTGTTGGCGATATAGGTATCAAGGATTTAAGTCTGCAGAAACTCTATGCCAACATCTTTCAGCAGAAGATTTCAAAGCGTCAGCGACTCACCAACTGGGAAGCCGATGTGCTTAATTCTAAGCAGCAACAGTATGCTGCTACCGATGCCTGGGCATGTATCAACCTTTATGAAGAGGTTATGCGCCTGAAGAAAACCGGTGACTATGATCTTGTTGTAGTTCCCGAACCCGAACCTGCTCAGGTGGTAGCTGTAGAGCAAGAAACAGTTAGTAATCAATAAAAACGTAGCCGTTAATACAAAAATATATGTATAAACAGATATTTCTTAAAAGAGGTAAAGAAGAATCGCTTGAGCGTTTTCATCCATGGATTTTCTCTGGTGCCATTCATCACATGGACGAAGGCATTGAGGAAGGCGATTTCGTTAGAGTGATTTCTTCTGCAGGCAAGTTTATTGCTGTGGGACATTTTCAGATTGGCTCAATTGCTGTCAGGGTTCTTTCTTTCCGTGATATCGTTATTGATGGAGAATTTTGGAAAGAACGACTGAAAAGTGCTCTTGAAATGCGCATCAGCATAGGTATTGCCGATAATCCTCAGAACAACACCTATCGCCTTGTACATGGCGAGGGAGATAATCTTCCAGGACTCGTTATCGACTGCTATGGAGAAACAGCAGTTATGCAGGCTCATAGCGTGGGTATGCACGTTTGCAGAGAGCAAATATGCAATGCCCTTGTTGATGTTATGGGCAACAGAATAAAGAACGTGTATTATAAGAGTGAGACAACTCTTCCTTATAAAGCAGAGCTTAACCAGGAGAATGGCTTTATCTATGGTTCAACCGATAATAATGTAGCGGTAGAGCATGGCTTGAAGTTCCATGTTGACTGGTTGAAGGGCCAAAAAACAGGTTTCTTTGTTGACCAACGCGAAAACCGTCAGCTTCTTGAACGCTATGCCAAGGGAAAGAGTGTGCTTAATATGTTCTGCTACACAGGTGGTTTCTCGGTGTATGCTATGAGAGGCGAAGCCAAACTTGTTCACTCAGTTGATAGTAGTGCAAAAGCAATTGAGCTTACCAATGACAACATTGAATTGAATTTCCCAGGCGACAAGCGTCATGAGGCATTCTGCGAAGATGCCTTTAAATATCTTGATGCCAACGACAATAAGTACGATCTCATCGTGCTTGACCCTCCTGCATTTGCCAAGCATCGCTCGGCACTTAGAAATGCGTTAAAGGGTTACACTCGTTTGAATTACAAAGGCTTCCAACGTATTCGTCAGGGAGGTATCCTCTTCACGTTCAGTTGTTCTCAGGCTGTAAATAAAGAGCAGTTCCGTGCAGCCGTGTTCACAGCAGCAGCTCAGGCAAAGCGCAAGGTGCGCATTCTGCATCAGCTTCATCAGCCTGCCGACCATCCAATCAACATCTATCATCCAGAGGGCGAATACCTCAAGGGATTGGTGCTTTATGTAGAATAAAAAAACGGTCATTTCATCGAAGAAACCATGCGCTTTCTTGAAAAGATAGACAAATATATTCATCGCAACAATTTACTCCACCCGGAAGACTTGTATATTGTGGCTCTTTCTGGTGGAGC
Organism: Prevotella sp. UBA4376; assembly: GCA_002391185.1. GTDB lineage: Bacteria > Bacteroidota > Bacteroidia > Bacteroidales > Bacteroidaceae > Prevotella. The sequence goes on along the minus strand of DGRY01000067.1, from coordinate 9,845 downwards.
TGATAGCGTTGCTTTGCTTCTTGTCTTGAAGCAGCTTGGTTACAAAGTTGAGGCTGCTCATTGTAATTTTAATCTTCGTGGCGAAGAATCGATAAGAGACGAGCAGTTCTGTGTTTCTCTCTGCGAAAAACAAAATGTCCCACTTCATCGCATTCATTTTGATACAAAAGCTTATGCAGCCCTTCACAAGGTAAGCATAGAGATGGCAGCCCGAGAACTTCGTTATCAGTATTTTGAAAACCTTCGTAAAGATATTTGTGCGAAGGGCATTTGTGTGGCTCATCACGAGGATGATAATGTAGAAACAATTCTTCTTAACATTATACGCGGAACAGGTTTAAAAGGTCTCACAGGGATAGCCCCTAAGAATGGTAATATTATCCGTCCTTTACTTTGTATAACTCGCTCTGATATAATTGCTTATCTTGAAAGCGTTCAACAGAATTATGTTGTTGATAGTACCAATCTTGTAGATGATGTGAAGCGAAATAAAATTCGCCTTAATCTTCTCCCTATGCTCGAGGAGATGAATCCTTCTGTTAAGAGCAATATAGCGTCTATGGCGCGTTATCTTGCTGAGGCTGAGAAGATTACTAATATGAGTATGGATGGCTTTTGGAAACGTAAGGCTGATATTGTTACCTATCTGCCCGATGAAAGCGTGCCTTTTGATGCCGACCTTGACACCTCTGCCCGTATATCCATTCAGCACATAATGGATTTCTTCAGTCCTGAGTATCTTCTTTTCTACATACTTAAAAACTACGGTTTCAACGGTATTCAAGTTGAACAAATATGCGAAGAGATGAATGGTGATGCTCAGGGCAAAAGCTGGCAGTCGGCCACTCACGAACTTATTATAGACAGAGGGTATCTTGTTGTTGAGAGAATACAGCAAGTTAACGACTTGTGCTTTAAAATACCTGAGACAGGGAACTATGTCGTAAATGATAATAATAGAATAAAACTTTCAGTTTACGACAAATCAGCTTCTTTTTCTGTGAGTAAAGAACCTTCTGTTGCCACTCTCGATGCCGATAAAGTGGTCTTTCCTTTAACTTTGCGCGCAACAAAGCAGGGCGACCGCTTTGTTCCTTTTGGCATGAAAGGAAGCAAACTTGTGAGCGATTTCCTCACCGATATTAAATTTAATGTTTTTGAGAAGCGTTCTCAGCTTGTTCTTGTAGATTCAACAGATACAATCATCTGGTTGCCCAATCTGCGAGTTTCAAACGCATGTGCCGTTAGTAATGCAACTAAGCACATCCTTGAAATATCCATCTAGTTTGTTCTTTTTTTTTTCTTAAAGCCAATATTTTTTCTCTTTACTATGAAAGAGAACGATATTAGTATGCCCTAAGAGAGAAAATGCTATTGTACTACAAAAAAAATATTTCCTAATTAGGGCGTAATTTTTTGTGTATTATAGTATTTTGTAGCTATGGTTTATGCAATTCTTTCGTAAAGAATATATGTATAAAATTTTCGATTTTTTTGATAAAAAGCATTTTTTTTGCAGGGAGATTATTGCGCGGTATGTAAATAAATGTTATATTTGTGCAGTTAACACACAGTTTTTTTCAAAAACGTATCGCTATGGAGTATAAAGACTATGAGAAAACAACAATAATGCAACTGTTGCCAATAGTTATGACTTCAGTTAAACAAGTTATGAATTTCAAAAGAATTTTATCGCTTTTGGTGGTGTTTATTATGAGTTTGGCATCTTATGCGCAGAAAACAGTAACAGGCAATGTTAGGGATGTTTTTGGCGAGCCAATGATTGGTGTAAATATATTGGTAGAAGGAGCAAACAAAGGTGTAGTGACAAATATTCAGGGAGATTTCACAATTGATAATGTTAGCGATAATACAGTCTTGAAGTTTTCCTATATTGGGTTCAGAGATCAGAAAGTTGTTGTGGATGGTAATAACATAATTAATGTTGTAATGCATGAAGATGCTACTGCATTAAATGAAGTGGTAGTTGTGGGATATGGCACTATGAAGAAAAAAGACCTCACAGGTTCTGTGGCAACAGTTAATATCAATGATATTGCTATGGTGACAGGATCAGATGTTCTTCAGGCACTTCAGGCAAGAGTGCCGGGAGTGGATTTACAGCAAGAAGGTGGAGGTGAGGCTGGTGCAGGAGTGAATATAACGCTTCGTGGTAACCGTTCTCTTAAAGCAAGTAATGCGCCACTGGTTATAGTTGATGGTGTGGAATATGGCACTACACTTGATATTCCAGCAAGTGCAATAGAGATGGTGGATATTCTCAAGGATGCAGCTTCAACAGCTATTTATGGTAGCAAAGGAGCCAATGGCGTTATTTTGATAACAACCAAGCGTGGGACTGTAGGAAAAACAAAGGTAACGTTTAGTGGCTATATGTCGTTCAATAGTGCAACAGGGGTAATAAAACCTATGTATGGAGACAAGGAGGTACAACGACTTATTGATAAGAAAATCTATGAGAATGCAGCAGTCAACAATTGGAAATTTGATAATAATGTTACTGCAGCTGACGTGCTCACCTTAAAACTATCTGATGGTACCGAAACATTGAGTATCTATAACGATAAATCATATACTGATTGGATGGATATATTTATGCAAAATAGTTCTTCGCAGAATTACGAGATGTCCATTAATGGTGGTGGTGAAAAGACTAATTTTAATTTTTCTCTTGCAGCGATGAATGATAATGGTTTGATGAAAGATGATAGTTTTAACCGTTATACAGGTCGCATTAATTTTGATCATAAGTTGAATAGTATTGCAAAGGTGGGTGGTAATTTTTCTTATGTATATAAAAGTAATGATAAACGTAATGGTAATGTGTATGAACAAGCACAAAAAATGACGACTATCACGCATGCTTATTTGAATGATGGTACGATAAATGCCACACCTAATCCATGGTATGTTAGTCATTGTTCTCCATTACTTGATGAGAATGGCAACTATCAGCGTAATGTAGAAACAACTCGCTTTTTTGGTAGTATATATGCTGATATATCTCCTATTAAGGGGCTTTCAATAAAATCACAGTTCACACTTGACCGTTCTGATGTGCGTGATGGCTCATATCAGGATTTCGAGAGTCAAAGCAGATGGCAATCAGGACAAACATCTATTATCTCTAATGCACGTTCTAGCCAAACAAAGTATGTGTGGCAGAACACAGCTAATTTTAATAAAGTTATAGGTAGGCATGATTTCACATTCTTGCTGGGGCATGAGATGATGCAATCAGTAAAAGAGTCGTTGGAAATATCAGGTTCGGCAGGTGCTGACCACTTTAATAAAAGCTCATTTTATGATGTGACCAAGATAGAAAATCCTAATAAGAGTTCATCTTATACCAAGGCGTCTATGATATCGTTTTTTAGCAGACTGAATTATTCGTTTAAAGATAAATATTTGTTTCAGACCTCTATACGTGCTGACGGAGCCTCTGTTCTTGCTGATGGGCACAAATGGGGATATTTTCCGTCTGTAAGTGCAGGGTGGCGCATTTCAGAAGAGAATTTTATGCATAGTTCAAAATCATGGCTCGACAATTTGAAATTGCGCGTTTCTTTTGGACTTTCTGGTAATGCTGCCATTGATGCTTATCAAACTCTTGCGTATATTTCGTCTATTGTTCCTAATTCTACAGAAAAGGCTCCAATGACAATGGCTGCTCCAGAACTTACATGGGAGAAGACTACAGCACTTGATTTTGGTATTGATTTCTCTATGTTTAATGGTCGCATTTATGGTAGTATAGACTATTATAAAAGTCACACTTACGACTTGTTGTATTATAGGACAGCTCCTCCATCGTCAGTGTTCACAAGTACACTTGCCAATGTCGGAAAAACAAAAGGACATGGGTGGGAAGTGTCAATAGGCTTGTTACCTGTAAAAACAAAGAACTTCACTTGGGATATAGGTGCCTCGGCAACCTTTAGTCGTGACTACGTAGAGGAGTTAACAGGAAATCTGCAAGAGTATATTAATGGAATTGATATTCTGCGTATAGGAGAGCCTGTGTTAGCCTATTATACATATAAGGTTGATGGGTGTTGGAATATAGGCGAGTTTGATGAATATATGCGGGAAAATCCTAATTTTATAAAGCCATTTGCCACTTATGGTACCCCCGGCACTTCAAAAGCTATAGATGTTAATAAAGATAATAAGATTAATGAGGCCGATAAGGTGATATATAATCGTTCTCCAAAGGCAATCATCGGTCTGACTACGTCTTTAACATATAAAGATTTCTCAATAAGCATTATGACAATGGCTCGGTTGGGTTGGTATTTAAGTTATGATGGATATAAATTGTTTAGATATGATGATGCCAATTGGGGAGACATCAGTTATTGGACTCCTGAAAATACAGGTGCATTAATTCCATCGCCTGGTGCCACTTCTAATCAGATGTATTTTGCAAATGCAATATGGATGCAAAAGGGTGATTATTTCAAGATTAAGGATATAACTTTGTCTTATAATCTGCCTAAAGCTCTTTTGAAATCGGCATTTATGAGTAGTGCTCGTGTGTATTTTTCGTTGAAGAATTACTTCACTTTTAGTCACTTTGATAATAATTACGACCCTGAACGTGGTGGCTCTGTTGACTTTCCGATAATGAAACAGGCTGTTATTGGTGTGAATCTAACATTCTAATCATTAAAAATGAAATAATATGAGTAATAAATATAGTGTTTGTGTTGCATTAATCTGTTTATTTGCTGTGTCGTGTTCCGATTTTTTGAAGGAGGATAATAAGACAGGTGATACAGCCAATCTTGTATATAATACGGCTACTGGTATTGATGGATTGGTGCACTCGGCTTATAGTTATTGTAGGGGATTTTGGGGAAAGGAGCCTGCTATCGGACTTTCAGAAATGGGTACTGACCTGTTTTATTATGGTTATGACAACAAGCAGAAATCATTGGTGAGCTATGACCTGACGGCAATGAGTTTGGGATTCGCATCAATATCAGGGTCAGATGCTTTAAACAACAATCCGTGTTTGGATCAGTATTGGGAACTGTTGTATGCAGGAGTAAATGTGTGCAACAATGTGATGAAGTATGTACCCGAATGTAGCACTATAAGTAGCAAACTGAAAAAAGCTTATATGGGTGATGCTTATTTCTTGCGAGCTCTTTATTATTTGCAGATAGTGTCATTATGGGGGCCTGTTCCCTATAATGCAGAGCCTGTAAGCGATATTATATCTGCCCCTGTTCGGCAGCCTGAGAAAAGAGTATATAAAAATATTCTTGATGATCTTAAAACGGCTATGGAAAACTATAGAGAGGCGAATGTTATGTCTCAGAAAACTGCAACAGGAACTGGACGTGCATTCTTTTATTCAGCCGAAGCTCTTTATGCTCGTGTTTCTTTGTATGCTGCATCGTGGTTGGGGGCTAACAGTATTGACGGCTATGGAAACTTGTATAATGAGGCTCTTACATCTTCGGCTGATGTAATCAATAATTCCGGAGCTCAATTTTATAGCCGGTATTCTGACACGTGGACCCTTAGAAATGAAGAAGCATCGGTAAATAAAGAAAGTCTCTTTGCTGTTCATTATGGTAATGTTCTTTCATCTGGATTCGACAACTGTGTCCCTTTTCGTTATACAGAAAATGGGAAAGGAACATATAATACATTGTTGACACGCAAGAACTACAATAGTAATGGAGGTAGCACCGATTTTTTGATGTATGTTCCTCTATGGAACAATGGTTGTGATGATATAGGTAACAACAAGCAGAATAATACTTCACTCTTTTGGCGTGTGGCAGCAGGTAAAACAACTATTCCTAGTAAGGAAACAGGTGAAAACGTGGAAGTGGGCAAGTATTATTCACCTTATGGGCGTGGTTTTGCTCGTTATTTGCCTTCGCTCTATCTTTGGCAGATTCTTGATGAGGTAAAGGAAACCGACCAGCGATATAATGGAGTGTTGCTAACAAGCTATCGAATTCCAAGAAAACTTGCACATAATGCCGAAAGATATCCTAAAATGTCGGAACAGTATTTTAAGGATTATGATGAGGCTTTTGCTGAAGATGGAAATTATTTTAATGGTGGCGGAACGGCTATCCTTTATTGTTTTATGGATGGAAACTCGGCAGAGGGACAGGCTCTTCAGGCTGAAGCCAAGTATAAGTATCGTTTGCAATTTGCATTTGGTGGCGACATTCCTGTTTACACTTCTTCTAATCCTGCAACAGCTCTTCCTACAGAAGGTGGAAAACCTGTAAGTGATGTCTATGGAGATGATCGTTATAAAAATGAAAAGATAGATGGGCGACGTTCGTTCCCTGGATTAAAGAAGTTTTTGAGTGATGTTTACGAGGTAGAATATCCTACATATGATATATCTCATCGCGATATAATGGTGTTGCGTTTGGCAGAGATGTATCTAATAAAAGCTGAGGCTGAACTTGCCACTGGTGGCGATGCCTTGAAAACACTTAATGAGTTGCGTGCAGCGCGAGCCATATCTGGCAAAGATAATTCTTTGCGTGGCGATGTAACTATTGATACAATTCTTAAAGAACGTGCCCTTGAACTATGTGGCGAATATCAACGCTGGTTTGATTTGAAACGCACTCACAAACTTATAGAGTATGTTAGGGCTCGTAATGCTCAGTCTTCTAAGAATATAGCTCTTAAACATTATTATCGCCCAATACCTCTTTACGAGTTAGAACTGGTTACTAATCGTGGTGATATTACTGTTGAGCAAGCTACCGATGGTGTGTTGCAGTATTCAACAGCATCTGATAAAATGTGGCAGAATCCCGGGTATTAGTGAGGCTTCTTTACATCCGACATTTAAATGACGTAATATATTGTAGGTGTTAAGCATGAAAGGTTAAATAAACTGACAATATAAAAATAAATATTTTTATTTTGCTTTGCTCTTTACTTTTTCGTAACTTTGCAGCATGGAACAACATTATCCATCAAGGTTATTAGAAAAGGCAGTACAAGAGTTTTCTACTCTTCCAGGAATAGGGCGTAAAACTGCTTTGCGCCTGGTTTTAAATTTGCTGAAGCGTGACAACGAAGAGGTTGATGCTTTCACCGAAGCAATACACAATGTGAAGCATGAGGTGAAATACTGTAAGGTGTGCCATAATATAAGTGATACCGATGTGTGTCCAATATGTTCTGATGAAAGACGCGACAAGAGCACAATATGTGTAGTTGAGAACATCCAGGATGTGATGGCGGTAGAGAATACACAACAGTTTCATGGTCTTTATCATGTTTTGGGTGGAATTATTTCGCCTATGGATGGTATTGGCCCTGCCGATATAGAAGTTGACTCACTTGTGTCGCGTGTGAAGGAAGGCGGCATACAAGAAGTGATACTTGCATTGAGTTCCACAATGGAAGGTGATGCTACCAATTTCTATATCTCGCGAAAACTTGCCGAATTCAACATTAAATTGTCGGTGATAGCACGAGGAATCTCGGTGGGCGATGAACTTGAATACACCGATGAGGTTACACTTGGTAGAAGTATAGTGAATAGAACTTTATTTGTAAGATAATGGAAAACAAATCAGAACAAGGTTTAAAGCAAACGCAACGTGCATTGATGTGTGTTTATGCTGGATTAATGTTATTTGCTCTTATCTGGGTGATACTTGGCGAATTTAGTCAGGCAAATTTTATTGGTATTTGGCAGGGGGAAACAGGATTACTGTTCGTTTGCCAGATAATATTCCAATTAGGCACTCTCGCTCTTATCCCTCTGGCACTTAGACTATTCAAATTTAGCAAGATTCACCATAGTCTTGTTAATGACACCACGCCCAACCATGCCAAATTGTTGTTGTATGGAGTGTTGCGCATGGATATGCTTCTTCTCCCTATGATAATCAATCTAATGCTTTATTATTTCTTCATGGTGCCAGGATTTGGTTACATGGCGATAGTGTTGTTTTTGAGCAGTCTTTTTATTGTTCCAACAATCGAAAAATGTAAAGCTGAAATAACAGAGAAACAGGCATGAAACTATCTGTTATCATCGTTAACTACAATGTAAAGTTCTATCTTGCGCAATGTATTCATTCGCTTGAGAAAGCCCTTTGTGGTGTTGAGGCTGAGATTATAGTAGTCGATAATCATTCACGTGATAATAGTGTAGAGTATCTCAAAAAGATATATCCTAATGTGCACTATATAGAGAATGAACACAACGACGGATTTGCTAAGGCAAACAATAAAGGCATACGGCTGGCAAAGGGCGATTATGTGCTGTTGCTGAATCCTGACACTATTGTGGGAGAACAAACAATAGCTCGGGCGGTGAATTTTCTCGATATGCACTCCGGAAGTGGCACTCTTGGTGTAAAGATGCTCAATGCCGATGGTACGTATGCTATGGAAAGCCGCAGAGGAGTTCCTACACCAATGACAGCATTATATAAATTCACAGGCTTGTGGAAACGCTATCCTAACAGTAGAAAGTTTGCCCGATACTACATGAACTATCTTTCGTGGGACGAACCTCATAGAATAGATATTGTGAGTGGAGCCTTCTGCATGGTGAAACGCGAAGTGATAATGAAGGTGGGACTTCTTGATGAAGACTATTTTATGTATGGCGAAGACATAGATCTAAGTTATCGCATGCAGAAAGCAGGCTACACCAACTGGTATCTGCCCGTTGAAATACTGCACTACAAAGGCGAAAGCACTCAGAAAACAAGTTTCAGATACGTGCATGTTTTCTATGGAGCCATGTTCATCTTCTTCCGAAAGCATTTTGCAAGCGCATCTCATTGGCTCAGCATTCCTGTTCATATAGCCATATTTTCCAAGGCAACTCTGGCTTTATTTAATAATGTGCGCAAAGGCATCATAAAGTCGTTGGGATTCTTTTGTCAGCACAAAGAAAAAAATGCAAAATACATCATTTACTGTAGTAAGCACAATCTTGCAAAATGTAATGAACTGATAAACAATAATGGTATCTCTGCCGAGGTAGTTGAAGCCAGTGAAGATACTATGCCACAGGGACACACTGGCGAAGTGGGGCAGAAAGCCTCCGAGGTATATGTAGTTTATGATGCCTCAGTATTTGCCTATCGCCATGTGTTTGCATTCATGCAGAAACAACCACAGCCACACGTGAAGATAGGATTCTATCATCCCGAACAAAACATGATAATAACCCCAAACGAGATATTACGATGAAAGAAAAGGTGATTCCGTATGTAGAGCTCAGAGCCATGGAGCCTGAAGATCTCGACACACTCTACACTATAGAGAACGACAAGTCGATGTGGGATGTAGGGACAACCAATGTGCCTTATTCTAAATTTGTGCTACATCAATACATTGCAAACACAATCAATGACATCTATGCCGATAAGCAAGTGCGCATGATAGCTGTTGACGATAGGGGAGAAACAGTAGGAATTGTTGATCTTGTGAATTTCAATCCACAGCACAACAGAGCAGAAGTAGGAATAGTGGTGCTCAAAGCCCGAAGACGACAAGGATATGGCACTGCAATAATCACAAAACTCATAGACTATTGCCGAAGCACACTTCATCTGCATCAAATCTATGGAATTATTTCGTGTGACAATATTTCATCAAGAAATCTCTTTAAAGAACTGAATTTCAGCGAAGTTATACCCCTTGCACACTGGTTATATGATGGAAAAGATTATAAAGACGCAATAATGATGCAATTTTTTTTGTAAAAAATACAGGTAAACATTTGGTGGAATAAAAAAATATACCTACCTTTGCACTCGCAATCAAGAAAGCAACCTAAATGGTGCGTTAGTTCAGTTGGT
>DGRY01000061.1 GCA_002391185.1 Prevotella sp. UBA4376 | reverse complement strand
GTGTCGAGGGTGGCAAAGAGTTTGTTTTCGGCAAACACCTCGCTTTTTGCCATCATGTTCATGATGGTTGACTTGCCCACGTTTGTGTATCCCACAAGTGCCACTCGAATCATTCTTCCACGGTTTTTGCGCTGGGTGCTCTTCTGTTTGTCTATTTCGGCAAGACGTTGTTTAAGCAAACTCATGCGCTGTAGAATGATACGGCGGTCCATCTCTAACTGTGTTTCACCAGGTCCACGCAGTCCCACAGAGCCTTTTCCTCCTCCCGATCCAGAACCACCACCCTGTCGTTCAAGGTGTGTCCAGAGTCGTTGCAGTCGTGGAAGCATGTAGCGGTATTGTGCCAGTTCAACCTGAGTTTTTGCATTTGCCGTTTGTGCACGCATGGCAAAGATGTCGAGGATAAGCGATGTACGGTCGAGAATTTTCACTCCCAGCTCAGTCTCAATATTCTTGAGTTGTTTTGCCGATAGCTCATCGTCAAAGATAACCATACCTATAGGCTCTTCGTTATCCTCACATTCCTTGATATATTCCTTGATTTCTTCGAGTTTACCCTTTCCCACATACGATGTTTGGTTAGGTCCGCCCACACGTTGTGTGAATCTCTTCACGGTTACAGCCCCTGCTGTATCAGCAAGAAATTCCAACTCATCAAGGTATTCTTTGGTCTTGGCTTCATCCTGTTCCTTGGTAATCAATCCCACAAGAATGGCAGTTTCGGCCTTGGCTTCAGATATTACAAATTCTTTCATTCTCGATAAATAATATTATTTGGCAACAAAGTTAATAATAAATAAGGAGAAAGCAAGGGTGCGAGCCTAAAATTATCTTCTAATTCAACATTCTCAAGCTCTGCTTGCTTGTAAGATTGAATAAGATAGAAGAAGATAAAAGAAGAATGAAAGTCAAAATAAGCAAAAGACGCAAACGTTTACGTAGTTTTTTGCATAAAAAACAATCATTATTTTGATTGCAATCAATCTTTTGCATACCTTTGCAATCAGCTAATGACAAACAATCTTGGTTTTCAAAACTACATAACTACATAAAACATTTTACTGCAAAACTTTTCAAAAAGAAGAAAAAAGCCCCAACGCGATGTTGGGGCTATTTTTCGTTATTTATATTAAAAAAAACAACGTTTTTTACACGTTTTGATATTTTTTCCTTACCTTTGTGCTTTCAAGGAAATATGCACTAACTATAAAAATAAACCATGAGATTAATTATTGAGCAAAACTACGCTCAGCTATCTAAATGGGCTGCTGAGCATGTTATCGAAAAAATCAACTCATTTCAACCAACACCCGACCACAAATTTGTCCTCGGACTGCCAACAGGTTCTTCACCAGAAGGCATGTATGCCGAATTGGTAAAAGCCTACAAGGAAGGGCGCGTAAGTTTCAAAAATGTAATCACCTTTAACATGGACGAATATGTAGCTCTGCCAGAGAGTCATCCTGAAAGCTACCATTCATTCATGGCACGTAACCTCTTTGACCACATCGACTGTCCAAAGGAGAATATTCACATTCTCAACGGTAATGCCGAAGATCTTGAAGCTGAATGTGCACGCTACGAGCAGATGATTGTTGAAGCAGGTGGTATCGACTTGTTTATCGGCGGTATCGGTCCTGACGGTCATATTGCTTTCAACGAGCCATTCTCAAGCTTAAGCAGTCGCACACGTGTGAAGACTCTTACTACCGACACCATTATCGCAAACAGCCGTTTCTTCGACAACGACATCAACAAGGTTCCTAAGCTGGCTCTTACCGTTGGCGTTGGCACAGTTATGGATGCTCGCGAGGTAATGATTCTTGTTAACGGTCATCACAAGGCACGTGCGTTGCAGGCTGCCGTTGAGGGTCCTGTTACTCAGGCATGGACTATAAGTTCACTCCAAACCCATCGTCATGGCATCATCGTTGCCGATGAAGCAGCTTGCGAAGAGCTCAAGGTGGGTACATACCGTTATTTCAAGGATATTGAAAAAAAATAAATAACACAACAGAGCCCACTCTTTTGCAGAGGGCTCTAAACTAACTAACTATCAAATGAAATTACATCTTAGCTCACAAATTGTTCTCAACAAAGTTCCCGAGGAATTCTATCATCCTCGCACAGCTGTTGAACGTTCGGAAATCACTCGTTGCGAGAAGATTCCTACCGACATCTTCCCAAAGGTAGAGGAAGGTGCCGCAAGTATTGCCGACGAAGTAGCTAAACTCATTAAGCAACGCAAAGACGAAGGTCGTTATTGCGTTCTCGGTTTGGGTACTGGTAAGTCGTTGATTCCTGTTTATGATGAACTCATCGCTCGCTATGAGAAGAAAAAGCTGTCGTTCAGCAACGTTATCGTGTTCAACGCCTATGAGTATTTCCCATTGGCAAAGAACAGTCAGCATAGTGCTATAGCTCAGCTTCGTGCTATGTTCCTCGACCATGTTGACATCAATCCACAGAATATATTCTCACCCGACGGCACAGTAAAGCAAGACGATGTTCAGGAGCAATGCCGCCTCTACGAGCAGCGCATAAGCAGCTTCGGCGGTATCGACATGATGCTTCTCGGCATTGGCCGCATCGGAAATATTGCTACCAACGAGCCTGGCTCAACAATATCATCTGTTAGCCGTCTGATGCTCATCGACGCCATCAGCCGCGAAGAGATGACCATGAGCTTCAGCTCTCAGGAGCCTGTTCCTCCATGCTCTATCACAATGGGTATATCTACTATTCTTGCTGCACGCAAGATTTATCTTACAGCATGGGGCGAAGAGAAAGCCGACATCATATTGCAGACTATTGAGGGCGGTATAACTGAGTCTATCCCTGCAAGCTACCTGCAAACTCACAACGATGCTCACGTTGTTGTTGACCTTGCAGCAGCAGGCAAGCTCACACGTATCATCCACCCATGGCTCGTTACAAGCTGCAAGTGGACCGACAAGCTCACACGCGCAGCCCTCACATGGTTGTGTCTCAAGGTGAAGAAACCAATCCTGAAGCTCACCAACAAAGACTATAACGAGAATGGTCTTTCTGAACTTTTGGCTCTCTATGGTTCAGCATATAATGCAAACATAAAGATTTTCAACGACCTACAGCACACCATTACAGGATGGCCAGGCGGAAAGCCTAATGCCGACGACACATATCGTCCGGAGCGTGCAAAGCCATTCCCAAAGCGTGTTGTTGTGTTCTCTCCACACCCCGACGACGACGTTATCTCTATGGGTGGAACAATCCAGCGACTTGTTAACCAGGGTCACGACCTGCATGTTGCCTACGAAACATCGGGCAACATCGCTGTTAACGACGAAGAGGTAACACGTTTCATGCACTTCGTAAATGGTTTCAACCAGATCTTCAACAACGAGAAAGATGAAACCATCAAGAAGATGTATAAGGACATCAAGAAATTCCTTGCCGAAAAGAAAGAAGGCGACATCGATACTGCCGACGTGCGCACCATCAAGGGACTCATCCGTCGTGGTGAGGCACGCACAGCCTGCACCTACAACAAGATTCCTCTCAACCATGTTCACTTCCTCGACCTGCCATTCTACGAGAGCGGTAAGATTGAGAAGCTGCCTATGACCGAAAAGGATGTTGAGATTGTGCGCAACTTGCTCAAAGAGGTGCAGCCACACGAAATCTTCGTTGCCGGCGACCTTGCCGACCCACACGGCACCCATCGCAAGTGTACCGATGCTGTTCTGGCAGCTATCGACCTTGAGAAAGAGGCTAATGCCGAGTGGCTCAAGAACTGCCGCATCTGGATGTATCGTGGCGCATGGGCTGAATGGGAGATTGAGAACATCGAAATGTGTGTTCCTATGAGCCCAGAAGAACTTCGTGCTAAGCGCAACTCTATCCTAAAGCACAGCTCCCAGATGGAGAGCGCACCATTCCTTGGCAACGACGAGCGCTTGTTCTGGCAGCGTGCCGAAGACCGCAACCGCGCCACAGCAAAGCTCTACGATGATCTTGGTCTGGCAAGCTACGAGGCTATGGAGGCATTTGTTGAATACAAGCCTCTCTAAGCCTATTTCCTTATAAGAGTACAAATTTTGATGCATGATATCCAAAGGGGGTAAGCCGCAAGCTTGCCCCCCTTATTTTTATTTTTCAGAAAGCTCTGAATATTCCGAGTTTTCTGATTATTCCGAATTCTCCGATTACTCCGAATTCCCCCCAAAGAGAAAAAAAAACTAAAAAAATCATGCAAAACATTCGTTTGTTTAAAATAAAAGCATTACCTTTGCACCGC
>DGRY01000176.1 GCA_002391185.1 Prevotella sp. UBA4376 | reverse complement strand
CGCCGTCGTTCTGATAGTTCTTAGCAGCGTTGATACCACCCTGTGCAGCGATAGAGTGTGCACGACGTGGAGAGTCCTGAATACAGAAGTTCAGAACATTGAAACCCATCTCACCAAGAGAAGCTGCAGCACTTGCACCAGCAAGACCTGTACCTACTACGATAACATCGAGCTTCAGTTTGTTCTTTGGATTCACCAAACGCTGGTGAGCTTTATAGTTAGTCCATTTCTCGGCCACTGGGCCTTCTGGAATTTTTGAATCTATTTGTTTTGTCATAATAGTATTTAATTATGAATTACGATTAAAATCCTGATAAGGGTTTATGCCATACTTGGAGCAAAACCAAACCAGAATGAAATAACGAGGAGTGCGAATACAGCCATCAGGATAGTAACATAAACGCATCCGATAAGCTGCCAGCGCTGAAGCCATGTCTTACCACTCCAACCCATTGTCTGCATAGCACTCCAGAAGCCATGAGTAAGGTGGAACCAGATAGCTACGAACCAAACAAGATAGAGCACAGAGAATACAGGATTCTGGAATGTGTCAACGATCCAAGCGAAGCCATCAGCAGGAGCGTGAGCAAGTCCTTCCATACCAACCAACTCTGCAAACATCATGTTGTACCAGAAGTTGAAAAGGTGAAGAAGCAGACCGATAGCGATGATGAGACCAAGAACAAGCATGTTCTTAGAAGCCCAGCTCACCTTGTCGTAACTTGCTGTTACCTCGTAACGGTTGTTACCACGTGCACGACGGTTCTGTGCAGTAAGAATAAAAGCATAAACGATGTGACATACTGCCAGGAAGGCCAAACCAGCTGTACCAACGAGGGCATACCAATTTGTACCCAAGAACTCACACACTGTGTTGTAAGCATCGCCTGAGAAGAATGCAGCAACGTTCATTGCGCAGTGGAAGGTAAGGAAAAGTATAAGGCATATGCCAGTTACTGACATTACCACTTTTCTACCAATAGGTGAATTGATTAACCACATAAATGATTGATTTTTAATTATTTAACTGTTAGACTTAAATTTCAATACTGTCAAATCTTTTTACAATAAAGCAGCACATAATGCACATATACCACCAAACAATACTTGATTATAGGTATTAATAAGGTGGTAAACACGTGCAAAAATACTATATTTTGGTGATAAATCAAAGTGTTTTAATGAAAAATCCATTTTTATTTCTTACTTTTGCGCAAAAATAGAAAACAAGGAAAAAGATGGTATTTCATTATGATGTTATCGTGATAGGCGGAGGACATGCCGGATGCGAGGCTGCCGCAGCAGCTGCAAACATGGGCGCAAAAACCTGTCTGATCACGATGGATATGAACAAGATTGGTCAGATGAGTTGTAATCCTGCCGTGGGTGGAATTGCAAAAGGACAGATTGTACGCGAAATCGACGCCTTAGGCGGACAGATGGGAAAAGTTACCGATGCAACAGCTATTCAGTTCAGAATGCTCAACATCGGCAAAGGTCCTGCCGTGTGGAGTCCTCGCGCACAATGTGATCGTGGAAAATTTATCTGGGAATGGAGAAAAGAACTTGATCAAACTCCTAATCTTAATATCTGGCAAGATCAAGCCGACGAGCTTCTTGTAGAAAACGGAGAAGCTGTAGGCGTGAGAACCATCTGGGGTGTTGATTTCTATGCAAAAGCAACAATTATTACTGCAGGAACATTCCTTAACGGACTTATGCACGTGGGAAGAAAAATGGTTGAAGGCGGACGTTGTGCTGAACCTGCCGTACATAATTTCACAGAAAGCATCACACGATGGGGCATCACTTCCGAGAGAATGAAAACAGGAACTCCTGTACGCATAGACAAGAGAAGCGTTCACTTTGAAGACATGGACGAACAGCCTGGCGACAACAGCTACCACCAGTTCTCTTATTTCGGCCCCCACCACTTATTACCACAACTCCCTTGCTGGACAACATACACAACAAAGGAATGTCACGATATTCTGAAAAGCGGACTTGAAGACTCTCCTCTTTTCAACGGTCAGATACAATCAACAGGCCCACGCTATTGTCCATCAATAGAAACAAAACTCGTTACATTCCCAGACAAAGACCAACACCCTCTATTCCTTGAACCAGAAGGAACAGACACCAATGAAATGTACCTGAACGGTTTTTCTTCAAGTATGCCTATGAACATACAGCTTGAAGCACTCAAAAAGATTCCTGCCCTCAGAGACGTAAAAGTATATCGTCCAGGATACGCAATAGAATACGATTACTTCGACCCAACACAACTAAAGCACTCGCTGGAATCGAAAATTATCAAGGGATTATTCTTTGCAGGACAGGTAAACGGAACAACAGGATACGAAGAAGCAGGTGGACAAGGAACCATTGCTGGTATAAATGCAGCAATTTATTGCGGTGGAGGCGAGCCTTTCGTCATGAACAGAGACGAAAGCTATATTGGTGTGCTCATCGATGACCTCGTAACAAAAGGAGTTGACGAACCATACCGTATGTTCACATCAAGAGCAGAATATCGCATTCTTCTCCGTCAAGACGACGCTGATGCCCGCCTAACAGAAAAGAGTTACCAACTTGGTTTGGCAAAACGTGACCGCTACGATTGGTGGCTGCAGAAAAAAGAAGGAATTGAGAAAATTATCGATTTCTGCGAACACACTCCGATAAAAGCTGAAAAGATAAACTCTCAACTCGAAGCATTAGGAACTACCCCACTCCGTGCAGGATGTAAACTTATCGATTTGGTTGTACGCCCAAAACTAAACCTCAAAAATCTCTCTGATATAATTCCAGAACTGAAAGAAAACATCGAATCTTTCGAAAATAGAAACGAAGAAATCGCAGAAGCTGCAGAAATACGCATGAAATACAAAGGATATATTGACCGCGAGAATATTGTAGCCGACAAGATGCGTCGCTTGGAAAATATAAAAATAAAAGGACGTTTCAATTATGCCAAACTTCAGGAGATTTCTATCGAAGGCCGTCAGAAACTTCAAAGAATAGATCCAGAGACTCTTGCTCAGGCAAGCAGAATTCCCGGGGTATCCCCAAGCGACATTAACGTACTCTTGGTACTGCTCGGAAGATAGAGTCCAGACCTCCCGTTCCACAGAAGATCAACAATGTTTCACGTGAAACTATTAAAATAATAAAACACTCAAAACCAATTAGTTAGCTATTAAAGTAAAACGTTAAACTAAAGGTTACACAGAGCAAATTGTTTCACGGGAAACATTCCAAAATGGATTCTAAGAAGCCCATTCCTATCACGACAAATAAGATCTCAACAACATGATTTTAAGCTCCTTTAAGAGCACCAAATGAAAGGACTAATATGAAGAAAGCAAAAGACGAAGAAAGATTGTCACGGCTCAAAAATATAGTGTTGAGTATGCCGCATAAACCTGGCACCTATCAATACTATGACAAGGAGCGAGAACCAGGCAAGAATCCTGATCCCGACCATATCATCTATGTAGGAAAGGCAAAGGATCTTAAAAACCGTGTTTCTTCTTATTTTCATAAAGAAGTGGATAGATTCAAGACAAAAGTGCTTGTTTCAAAAATTCAAGATATATCCTACTCTGTTGTAAATAGCGAGGAGGATGCGCTTCTGATAGAAAACCAACTTATCAAACAATATCAGCCCAAATACAACGTTTTGCTCAAAGACGGCAAAACATATCCAAGTATTTGCATTACCAACGAGTTTTTTCCAAGAATATTCAAAACAAGGACGATAAATAAGAAATGGGGCACATATTTTGGTCCATATCCTCACGTTTCGTCGATGTACGAGATTCTTGCAATCATAAAAAAACTATATAAGCCCCGCACATGCAGATTTCCCATCACACAAGAAGGAATTAATGGGGGAAAATACAAACCATGCCTTGAATATCACATAAAAAACTGCAACGCACCTTGTATTGGCAAGCAAAGTTACGAGGAATATCAAGAGAATATGCGCCAAGCACGCGAAATTCTTAAAGGAAACACACGAGAGGTAGAGAAACGCATCTTTGATTTGATGCAAAAGAACGCAGAATTGCTAAAATTCGAGGTTGCAGAAGATTTAAAAAAGAAATACCTGGCTCTTGAGGAATTTGTTGCCAAAAGCGAGATTGTTAGTCACACCATAACAGATGTTGACGTGTTTACCATTGTAGATGACGAAGACAAGAAAAATGCCTTTATCAACTACATACACGTAACAAATGGAGCTATAAATCAAAGTTTCACCTATGAATATAAGCGCAAGCTCGATGAAACAACAGAAGAGCTTCTAAATGACGCTATTCCAGAGATAAGAGATCGCTTTGGTAGTAAAGCAAAAGAAGTTATTGTTCCATTTGAAATGGACTGGAAACTTAAAGATGCCGAGTTCTTCATACCACAACGAGGCGACAAGAAACATCTGCTTGAACTATCTGAGATGAATGCCAAACAATACAAGTTTGACCGTCTGAAGCAAACAGAAAAACTTAATCCAGAACAACGTCAGACTCGTTTGATGAAAGAACTCCAAAACGCTCTAAAGCTTGACAAATTACCCTACCATATAGAGTGTTTCGACAACTCAAACATATCGGGTACAGACGCCGTTGCAGGTTGTATTGTATATAAAGCTATGAAGCCTTCAAGAAAGGATTATAGAAAATACAACATAAAAACGGTTACAGGCCCAGACGACTATGCTTCTATGCAGGAAGTTGTGCGAAGAAGATACAGTCGTATGATAGAAGAAAAAACGCCTCTTCCCGACCTTATAATAACCGATGGAGGAAAGGGACAGATGGACGTTGTAAGACAGGTTGTAAAGGGCGAACTAAACCTGGAAATTCCTATTGCAGGTCTTGCTAAAAACGACCGTCACAGAACCAACGAGCTACTCTATGGATGGCCTCCACAGACCGTAGGATTAGATGTGAAAAGCGAACTTTTCAAGGTGCTCACACAGATTCAAGACGAAGTGCACCGCTATGCCATAACATTCCACAGAGACAAGCGTTCTAAGCACGCCCTACACTCAGAACTTGACGACATCAAAGGCATTGGCCCAAAGGCTAAGGAAGCCCTTCTAAAGGCCTTTAAGAGTGTCAAGAAAGCAAAAGAAGCTGATTTACAGCAACTTAACGAAGTTATAGGAACATCAAAAGCAAAGATTCTCTACGATTACTTCCATAGTGAAGAATAATTTAGTATATTTGCAACATGAGAATTGTAATTCAACGTGTAAGCAACGCCTCTGTAACCATTGGGGGACAGGTGAAATCAAAGATCGGCAAGGGATATCTAATCCTTTTGGGCATAGAAAGTTCTGATAATCAAGAAGATATCGACTGGCTCGTAAAAAAGATAGTTGGTCTTAGAGTATTTGATGATGAAAACGGCGTGATGAACCTGCCAATAAAAGACGTAAACGGAGACATTATAGTTGTATCACAGTTCACACTTATGGCAAGCTACAAGAAAGGCAACCGTCCAAGCTGGTTGCGTGCAGCCCCTCACAATATCTCTATCCCACTCTATAATCGCTTCTGCGAGACTCTTTCAGAGGCTATGGGTAAACCTGTAGGCACAGGCGAATTCGGAGCTGATATGAAGGTAGAATTGCTTAACGACGGCCCTGTAACCATTTGTATGGATACGAAGAATAAAGAGTAGTTAGGAATTAGGAGTTAGAAGTTAGGAGTTAATAGTAAAAAAGGGGATGCGCAAATATCTTAGAGAAATAGAAGTTGCAGGCTTGCTGCTAATAGCGATAGGAATAGTAATTTCGTGCATCTGGGGCTATTGGTATGGCGCTTGGCCTTGCGGAACAGGACTATTATTGTTGCAGACAATTGTGCTATACAAAGCCTTCCATTGGACAGAATACGAGCGCGAGAACAAGCAATATATAGTAATTATTCTTATCTGCATATTCATATTAATTCTTCAAATGTTAAACGCAAAATGACTATAAAAGAAGCACAGCAGACTGTTGACCAATGGATTAAGCAATATGGTGTGCGCTATTTCAGCGAACTCACCAATATGGCGTGCCTCACAGAGGAAGTTGGAGAACTGGCAAGGGTTATTGCCCGCACCTATGGAGATCAGAGCTTCAAGAAGGGTGAAAAGCCTAATTTAGGCGAAGAAATGGCTGATGTGCTATGGGTGCTTATATGTCTTGCTAACCAAACAGGCATAGATCTCACAGAAGAGCTTAAAAAAAGCTTTGAGAAAAAGACCAAAAGGGATTGTAAAAGGCATAAAGAGAACGCAAAGTTGCGCGAAGCATAACTTCACTAAATGACTGAACTAAATCAGTTCAGAAGATAGAGGAAGTTAAAGGGAGTTATGCCGCTTTTAGCGGCGGAGATAGAGGACAATACCATAAAACTGATGTCTTTTATCTTCTTCTAACTTCATCTAACTCCTTTTATCTACTGAGCAAGCAAAGCTTGCAAAACATTAGTAAATGATAAATAAAAACAACATAATATTATGGCAGAAAAAAGTATTAAGGACATCGTGTTAAACGACGGTAAAGAAGAGCTTAGCAAGTATGAGCAGGCTCTCGCAGAGTATAATTGCAACATCTCTGACGAGGAAGTTGCAGCTGCAGTAAAGAAGATAATAGACGAGAAAGTTGCCGAAAACGACACTCTCGAAGTAAAGAAATTCCTCTTTGGAAGTATAGAGCTAACAAGCCTTGGCACAGCCGATACTGAGGAGAAGATTCTTGCTATGACAGAGAAGGTAAACAAGTTTGATTCAGACTATCCCGACCTTCCACACGTAGCAGCCATATGCGCCTACCCTAACTTCACAGAACTTATAGCAAACAGCCTTGAGGTTGACGGAGTAGAAATAACCAACGTAACAGGCTGTTTCCCTTCATCTCAGGCACGTATGGAGGTAAAGATAGCAGAAACCTCATTAGCCATTCAGGACGGCGCTACAAACATCGATATCGTACTTCCTGTAGGAAAGTTCCTCTCAGGCGATTACGAGGGCGTGTGCGACGATATAGCAGAACTCAAGTCTGTATGTGGCGACGTACCTTTGAAGGTAATCCTCGAAACATGCTGCTTAGGAAGTGCAAGCAACATCAAGAAAGCTGCCATACTCTCTATGTATGCAGGTGCCGATTACATCAAGACCTCAACAGGTAAGGAGAAAGCTGGTGCAACACCAGAAGGCGCTTATGTGATGTGTCAGGCTATCAAGGAATACTACGATAAGACAGGCATACAGATAGGTTTTAAGCCCGCTGGCGGCATCAATAGCCCAATGGATGCAATTATCCTCTACACCATCGTTAAAGAGGTTCTGGGCGAAAAATGGCTCACCAACGAATGGTTGCGCCTTGGAACAAGCCGTCTAACCAACATGCTTCTCAGCGAAATTCTGGGTAAGGAAATAAAATACTTCTAAAGAAGCAAAAACCTTTACTTTTAGATACGAATTCATTATAGAACCAATATAAAGGCATTATAGAGGCATTATAAAGGATTATAGAACAAAGCTAAAAAAGAAAAAGGTTAACATAATAAATCCCTCAGTTTGCCTAACGGCTTGCTGAGGGATTATCATTATTTGAGTAAATTATCAGTATCAAACTACTTAGCTCTTGCGCTCAATAACAAAGTCGAGATAAGCCTTCAGAGCAGCCTTAACATCATCCTTAAGTCCATAATTATCAAGGAAAAGCATAGCGTCACGATGAAAATCCCACATACGCTTTTGAGCATAATCTATACCTCCATTTTCCTTTGTAAAGGCAACAAGGCGAGATATCTCATCGGCAGAAACATTACCTGCTTTAACCTTTCTGGCAAGAGCAATCATCTCTACATTTTTTGTAGAATTAAGAGCATATATTACAGGTAAAGTAAGCTTACCTTCTGCCATATCATTACCCGTTGGCTTACCTATTTCAGCCTGATCGTAATAGTCAAAAATATCATCACGAATCTGGAAAATAATACCAAGATTCTGACCGAATTTACCAGCAGCCAGAACTTCGTCATCACTTGCACCAGCCGATTTTGCTCCTATTCTTGCACAAGCCTCAAACAAAGCAGCAGTCTTGTTATTAATAATCTGATAGTAAACCTCCTCAGATATTTCTTGATTTGAAATGTTGCTCAACTGCAAAATTTCACCATTCGAAAGAGTGCGTCCAAGTTCAGCAAGATAGCGCACAATATCTTCAGAATGAGTATAAGAAACAGCAAGAAGAGCTGTTGAAAGCAGGTAATCACCCACAAGAACAGCAACCTTATTATTATACTCCGCATTCACAGATGCCTGCCCTCTTCTTTCGTTACTCTCATCAACAACATCATCATGCACAAGCGAAGCGGTATGCAGAAGTTCAAGTCCCACAGCTGCATGCTGAGTAACATCACTCACCTCACCAAAGTTCTTGGCCATCAACAATATAAGCAGAGGGCGCATACGCTTTCCTCCTCGCGATTTGATATGTTCCAAAACACTTGAGAGAAGTCCGTCGGTATGCGAAAGCGACTTATTGAAAAGCTCAATAAAATCGTTCAATTCGTTATTGATAGGCTGTTTAATGAGTGACAAATAATCCATGATGTGAAATAAATTTGATACAAAATTAATTATTTTATCTAATATATGTGGCATTTTTTTAGTAATTTTACGGCAAATAATGAATTTAAGATGAAAAAACTATTCCTTCTTGATGCCTACGCATTAATATTCCGCTCTTATTATGCACTCATTCGTGCACCACGAATCAACTCAAAAGGCTTAAATACATCTGCCATAATGGGATTTGTGAACACACTCAACGAGATAATAACAAAGGAAAACCCTGATTATCTGGGAGTTGCATTCGACCTCGATAAAACATTCCGCCACGAGGCTTTTCCTGCTTACAAAGCACAAAGAGATGCTACACCTGAGGACATAAAACTTAGCGTACCTTATATTAAAGACATTCTACGCGCCTTCAACATACCTATTCTCGAGGCTTCAGGCTTCGAAGCCGACGATGTAATTGGCACCTTAGCCGTGAAAGCAGGTGCCGAGGGAATAGAAACATATATGCTCACACCTGATAAAGACTATGGTCAATTGGTTAGAGAAAACGTATTCATGTATCGCCCACGACATGGCGGAGGATACGAAATCTTAGGCACAAAAGAGATTGCTGAGAAATATGGCATTCAATCACACGAACAAGTTATCGACCTGCTCGCACTTATGGGCGACTCTGCCGACAACTTCCCAGGCTGTCCGGGCGTGGGAGAAAAAACTGCCGCCAAACTAATCAACGAATTTGGAAGCGTTGACAACCTTCTTGCCAATACCGACAAATTGAAAGGCAAGATGAAAGAAAAAGTTGAAGGAGCTGTTGACGACATCAAGATGTCGAAGTTCCTTGCAACCATCAGAACCGATGTCCCACTCGACCTCGATCTTGAAAAACTAAAACTCGAAAAGCCCAACGAGGAGAAACTAACAAAAATCTTCGAAGAACTCGAGTTCAAAACACTTGCCAACAAGATATTAAACAAAGGTAAAGAAGTTAAAAGAAAAGTTAATCAAGAACTTGATCTCTTTGCCGTAAATGAAGACAACGGGCAAGAAAGTGCAGAAAATTCGAGTTTTGAGAGCCTTAAAACCATAGCTCACGAATACAAACTCATTGAAAATGAGGAAGATGCACAAAAGATTTGTGATTATTTCTTAACAAAACAAATTCTCAGTCTAGACACAGAAACCACTTCTACGCACGCAATCGACGCAGAATTGGTTGGCTTGAGCTTTGCAACTGAAGAAAATAAGGCATTTTATGTGGCAATACCAACTGAACGTGAACAAGCCTTAAAATTTGTAGAAATATTCAAACCTGTATATGAAAACGAGAATATTCTGAAAATCGGACAGAATATAAAATACGATATGGAAGTGTTGGCAAACTATGGGGTTGAACTGAAAGGAAAACTCTTCGACACCATGATTGCACATTATCTCATCCAACCAGAACTTCATCACAACATGGATTATCTGGCAGAAACATTACTCAACTACCAAACTGTTCACATAGAAGAACTCATTGGCCCAAAAGGCAAAAACCAGAAATCCATGCGTGAGGTTGACCCAAAACTGGTATGCGAATACGCTGCCGAAGATGCCGACGTAACCTTGAAACTCTACAACGTGCTACAACCACAGCTGAAAGAAAACAACCTTGAGAGTCTGTTCTGGGATATCGAGATGCCACTTGTGCCTGTATTGGCAGATATGGAAATGAATGGCGTGCTGCTCGACACAAAAGCCTTGAAGGAAACTTCAGATATTTTCAACAAGCGTATGAATGAATACGAGCAGAAAATATATGAGCAGGCTGGCGAGAAATTCAATATTTCAAGCCCAAAACAGGTAGGCGAAATACTCTTTGGTAAAATGAAAATCATGGAGAAACCAAAGAAAACAAAGACAGGACAATATGTAACAAGCGAAGAGGTTCTGCAAACTTTGAAGAGCAAGGCTCCTATCGTGGAAGATATCCTTAACTATCGAGGAATGAAGAAGTTACTATCAACCTATGTTGACAGTCTCCCTACCCTAATAAATCCTCGTACAGGACACATTCACACTTCATTTAACCAAGCTCTCACAGCAACAGGTCGCCTATCATCGAGCGACCCTAACCTACAGAATATACCCGTGCGTACCGACGACGGAAAAGAAATACGCAAGTGTTTTATTCCTGAGCCTGGATGTAAATTCTTTTCCGCCGACTACAGTCAGATAGAACTTCGCATAATGGCACATCTTAGTGGCGACGAAAACATGATAGAAGCTTTCCGTAGCGGCTTTGACATTCACAAAGCAACAGCTGCAAAAATATGGAAAGAACAGATGGAAAACGTTACCGACAGTCAGCGAAAAAAGGCAAAACAAGCCAACTTCGGCATTATATACGGCATAACAACATACGGTCTTGCCCAGCGCATGGAAATACCTAATGGCGAGGCAAAAGAAATTATAGAAGGCTATTTTGCAACTTTCCCAAAGGTGAAGGAATATATGGAAAAGGCTAAAGAACTGGCACGCCAAAAAGGATATGCTGAAACTATCTTCGGACGCCGACGCTATCTGCCAGACATCAATTCGGCTAATGGCACGGTACGTGGCTTTGCCGAAAGAAATGCTATCAACGCCCCTATACAAGGCTCAGAGGCTGATGTTATCAAAGTAGCTATGGTAAAGATTTGGAACCGCTTCAAGAAAGAAAACATCCGAAGCAAGATGATTCTTCAGGTGCACGACGAACTCAACTTCTCCGTCTATCCAGAAGAAGCAGAGAAGGTTGAGAAAATCGTTATGGAAGAAATGCAAAGTGCCTACAAGCTGCAAGTGCCACTCGTGGCAGATGCAGGATGGGGCAACAACTGGTTAGAGGCGCATTAAGAAGCGCTTCAGTACGTCGCATTTTGTAACATAATTATCAAGTTTTCCTTGATTCGCTTTTGCAAAGTTGCCTAATGCTTCCAATGCCTTATATTGACGTGAATTTGGACGAATAAGAGGGTTGTCGTAATCATACCACACACTATTCTTTTCGTCCCAACCTTCAAAATACCAAGGGTCTCTATGTATATAAGCCAAAGCATAGAGACTCTTTTCTTTTAGCTTGAAATCGGTTGTCTTTACCGACACGTCTTCAAGCAAACGGATTGCATCTTCAACCATATCATGATTGCCAGCAAGAGTGCTGTCTTGAGTGCAGCTCCAGCCATATTGTGTGAGCCACCAGCAATCGCCTTCATAACTACTTTGATAAAGCATGTTAGCAAGTTTATATCCTTCTTTAAGGCGTTCTTCACCATCACGCATATTGTTCCAACGAGCTTGAACATCAAGCAGTTCCTTGCAATAATCAAGTTTCTTGTTGCTCTTAAGCGAAGAAACACGAACCTTACCAAATTCTCCTGTATATTGCTTCTGCATCCAACGCTCCACGTTCCAATTACATTTCACCTCATAAGGCAGGATATTCTGGGTTCTAATAAAGCCAAGGTCCACTTTCTCTAAATATTTGATAGCCTCAGAATAACGAGCCTGAGCTAGAAGTTTTGTACCTATGAGATCGTTGTAGTAGTCAGCCTCACGATAGGCTTTATCCCAAGCATATCTATATAACACATCCTTAGGTCTTTTCTTAAGATAAGAAAGATAATCCATCAACTGCTTTGTAGAGAGCTTGTCGAGAACTGAATAATACTCATTACTGTAATCAAAATTCACATTCTCGTGATAATCATTAATAATCTTTCTTGAACGATAGTCAGGCACCCAAGGAGCATCCTCCTCCATCATGGAAAACATGGTTAAAGCCTCGTTCTGTTTGCCAAGTGAGCGCAAACGTGGAATAAGCATACAATAAACGAGTCGTTCCTTAACATCATGATAATGATCATCGGTCATAACAGAATCACGCACATCGCGCTTAGACATCTCGTCGAGCCATTGTAGTTCGCCTGTAAGCCAAGAGTTATATTTCTTTTTCATCTTCTCTGTTTGAACAGAGTTGATGGCATAAATAGCGCGTGCATTATCTCTCATACGTTGAGTGCCATTCATCTTCAGGGCAGCAGCAAGATCATTCTTTGCCTCGGAATAAAGCCCCATCTGATGTTCCAAACAGCCAATAGCACTTTGCCATAGACATGGGTTCACCACATTTGGGTTCTTCACCACCTGGCGGGCAAAGGCTATAAAACTATTAGCATCCTTTCTGTAAACCTCGCGGGCGCCCAACTGATGAATCCACTCTACTTTATCGGAATCGGCACTTTCAGCTTCCCATCCTATGTGACGAACAAACACGTCTTCTGTTTCCTGAAAGTTGTTCACGAAGTCTTGAACAAGATAGTTCAAGGTTGGAGAATTTGGATTTTCGTTAAAAACCTTCTGTATGCCAGCCACATTACGATAGTTGCGAACACAATATTTCAAACTACGGAAATCTTCCTGCTCGGCATAGATATCAACAGCCTGTCGGCGTTCTCCTTTTCTAAGTAAACAGCCTGCATAGATATTGCGCATCATATCACGATAAACCGACTGAGGCTGCCTTGAGGCTGTTTTCTGCCAGTAATCCATAGCATCCTGATAACGCTTCAAACCGAAAAGGGCACGCATTTTTAGCAAACAATACTGCTGTTCGAGGCGCTTTCCCTTATAGTTTTGTGAAACGGTAAGCATCTTTTGTAGAATCTTGTTTCTACCATTTATCTGTGCCTTTGTTGGGTATTCCCAGCCGTTGAACATATCATTTGAATCGATATAGGCATTCAAAAGGTTCATATACGCCATAAGCTCTTTGTCGTTGCGTTTTTTTGCCTCGGTCATAATGTCTGAGCGACGCCAGCTGTATGTGAAATAATTATCTTTGATGCCTAAGTATTTTGTCCAGAACACATTGGTTTCTGCGGTAAATCTATCGTCCATCAACGAACGATGAAACACGCTAAACAGGTAGTTGTTGTGATAACCACCCTCTGAAACACAAGCCTTGCCGTGAACACTTGAGAAAAACAACAGCAAAGCCGAAACATATAGTTTCATATTATTACTTATTCCCAACGAATATTTTTTCATAATCCTTTGAATTAAAACGTTGTATATTTTTGTCGCTTAAATCATATAAAATCACCTCATAATGCACATCTCTTCGCTCTTCATCCAAAGCATTCCGAGTTTGCAGAATATCATCTAAAGAGGGTTGGCGCACCACAATTGTATCGCCCGAGAGCACAGGAAGATCGTCGTCAGAGTGCATTATTCCCACATATTTGCCACCTCTGAAAAGCACTCTCCACGTGAAAAGAGGATAGGCTGCCGAGAGTTCAAGCCTGTAACCAGCCAAACTATGCAGATAGGGACGCACATCCTTCACATCAAGGATGGGGCGCTCTACATCAAGCTTTGTAACATCACCTGTGTTATAAGCCATCAGCACTCCCCTATCAGCAGGAGGAGCATTAAGCGACAGTTGATGCAAACGAATGGTTGTTGACAATTTTAAGCCCTTCTCGTGACAAAGGCGTTGCAGAGTTTTCATAAATGAAAAATAGCGTTCTTGAGTTTGCATAGTCCAGTCGCAATCAATCTGTATCTCCTCCACGCCAGCAATGTCATTCGTTTCGTTCATCTGAAGAATACGCTTTAGAATCAACCTTGGAAGCGAATCCACATTCTGCCTCATACACTCGTTAACGATATATATGGTTGGAACAATTTCTACGCCTTCAGGCACCTTATCCTCAAAGCTTATTGTGGCATTAGGAACAATGCTCCTTGACTCATCAAAAACAACATCGAAATAGCGCACGTAAAGGCGCGAAACATCATGTGCCTGAAGAAATTTTTGCTCGGCGGAATCTACATGAAACACCGTCTGCCAGTAGTACATGCTGCGCAGAGATTCGGCACATTTCTCACGAGAACACGAAGTGAGCATACACACAAAAAAAAGTAAAAACAAATATTTCTTCATCTGGTCAAATTTCAAAGGCAAATATAATAAAAAAGCATAATGTAGAGATAGTAATTTGGAATATTTTATAACAATTGCAACTATTTACAACCTAAATTCATCCTAAAAGCATCCTAAGACCATCCTAAAGGATTAGAGAAAGAAGAAACATAGAAAATAATTAGACATGTACGGCTGAATACTTTCGTTCCATTATCATCTATAGCAAAACGGATACTTAATTGATTAACTAAAAAAACAATAAAAGCAAGCTTTCATATTGCATTTCTCTCGACTTTATGTAACTTTAGATAAGTTAGAATGCACTCAGCATAAAAAATAAACGAGTTTATTTTGTTCTGCTCTCGTTTTTAAGTAACTTTGCAAGCAGAATTTAAACGTTTAAATAAAATATGGCATTAAAATGTGGTATTGTAGGCCTCCCAAACGTGGGAAAGTCTACACTATTCAATTGCTTGTCGAGTGCTAAGGCACAGTCGGCAAACTTCCCTTTCTGTACTATAGAACCAAACCTTGGCGTTATCACAGTTCCTGATGAGCGCCTGAACAAACTGGCTGAGATTGTGCATCCTGGTCGCATTGTTCCTGCCACATGCGAGATTGTGGACATTGCCGGATTGGTGAAAGGTGCAAGCAAGGGCGAAGGCTTAGGTAATAAGTTTTTGGGTAACATTCGCGAGTGCGATGCTATCATCCACGTAATTCGTTGCTTCGACGACGACAATATCGTTCGTGAGGGCGGTATGGCTGTTGATCCTATTGCTGATAAGGAAATTATCGACACAGAGCTTCAGCTCAAAGACCTTGAAACCATCGACTCACAACTATCAAAGCAGCAGAAGATGGCTTCAGCAGGCAACAAAGACGCAAAACTCATGGTAACCGTTCTTGAAGCATACAAAGAAGTGCTCGAACAGGGACACAACGCACGTGAGGTACAATTCGAAAGCAAAGACGAGATTCAGGCTGCACACGACCTGTTCCTGCTCACCACAAAACCCGTGTTATATGTGTGCAACGTAGATGAAGCAAGCGCAAAAACCGGTAACGAATACTCTAAGAAAGTAGAGGAAATTGCTGCTCGCGAAGGTGCCGAAGCTATGATTATAGCTGCCAAGACCGAGGAAGACATCGCCTCTCTCGACACATACGAAGATAAGCAAATGTTCCTTGAAGAACTCGGTCTGGAAGAAAGTGGCGTAAACCGCCTCATCCAGAAAGCCTACCACCTACTCAACCTGCAGACATTCATCACAGCTGGTGAAATGGAAGTAAAAGCATGGACATTCCACAAAGGATGGAAAGCCCCACAATGCGCAGGCGTTATCCACACCGACTTTGAAAAAGGCTTCATACGCGCCGAAGTCATCAAGTACGAAGACTATATCAAGTACGGCTCAGAATCAGCCGTCAGAGAAGCAGGAAAACTCGGAATAGAAGGAAAAGAATATATCGTTGAAGATGGCGACATCATGCACTTCCGCTTCAACGTGTAATCAAAAACAACAAAGATGCAACAATTCTTATACATCAACTGGAATCCTGACCTGTTTGCATTCCAAATAGGCTCCTGGGGCCTTCGCTGGTATTCAATATGCTGGTTTATAGGCTTGGCAAGCGCCTTTTTCATCGTAAAATGGCTATACAACCACCAGAATATCACCTTTCAGGAACGAGTTTATGGTAAAGAGAAAACAAAGATAAACGTCTTTGAACCCTTGTTCATATATTGCTTCTTAGGCATACTGGCAGGTGCACGCTTAGGACATTGCATTTTCTATCAGCCCGAATACTTCCTCACAAGTTTCGAACACATAATAGAGATGCTTCTACCTATTCACCACATGCCCAACGGCAGCTGGAAATACATAGGCTACGAAGGATTGGCAAGCCACGGAGGCACCATCGGACTCATGATAGCCCTGTGGCTCTATTGCCGCAAGTACAAAGTGAAACTATGGACCGTTCTTGACAACATAGCCATAGCAACACCTATCACAGCATGCTTCATTCGATTAGGAAATCTGATGAACTCAGAAATAATAGGAAAAGTAACCGATGTGCCATGGGCATTCATCTTCCACCATGTAGATCAATACCCTCGTCACCCGGGACAGCTATACGAAGCAATAGCCTATGCGTTCTTTTTCTTCGTGGGACTACACTTCTATTGCCGCACAAAGAAACCTGTAGGCACAGGCTTCTATTTCGGTCTCTGCATAACCCTTATCTTTACATTCCGTTTCTTTATCGAATACACCAAAGACATCCAAGTTGATTTCGAAGCAGGAATGCCATTTAACATGGGACAATTATTAAGCATCCCATTCGTGATACTTGGCGTTTATTGCATGCTGCGTTCAAGAAAGAAACAAGCATAAGAATAAAAAAAACAGCAAGATTATTTATTCTAATCATAAATAAAGGTGCACTCAGTTCTTTTCGACTGGTGCACCTTTATTCATTGTTTTATCTTATACCTTACTGTCTTTAATTTCACCTTCTTACCATTAACAATCTTATAAGTGGTTTTATAAGCATATCCATCCTCATACAAATGCTGGTAAGGATTGGGCTTTAAATCACCTTTATATTTTATTGGAACATCTATACTTTTATTATCCTCCCTGCGATAAATTGCCCCATTCTTCACATAGAAATAAGCATTATTGGAATCTATAACTATTTCAACGTTCCTGTCACCTGTAGTTATTTTAGGGCCAATAAGCTTTGTTGCTGCAGGAATTTGCAAGCGAGTAAGGCGATAACAATAAGCAAAAGCATAATAACCTATTGTGTCGATAGTAGAAGGCAACTTCACATCCGTAAGGAAAACACATTCAAAAAAACTACCGCTTAAAACCTTATGAACACCCTCTGGGATATTAATATCCAAAAGATTACCGCACCTTGCAAAAGCATCCATACGGATGTTCCTAACCGACGAAGGAATATCAACGTTATTCAAACAAATACTTTCCTTAAAGGCTGCCAATCCAATAGTATGCAGATTATGTGGAAGCTTAATATAGACAAGACTACCACTTTTAAAGAACGAACTATCCGGGAGATACGTCATATCTGTGTTGCTCAAATCCAATGTCTTGATACTTCCGTAACGCTTGTTTAAATCATCATACATGGAAAGCTGGTGCAACCACGCAACATCGTTTTTATTTATTGAGCCTTCTATCTTTAAATGGGGCTTTTTCTGTATCCCATTCTTTATCATAAGAGCTCTTAACGCTCCTGGCTTATAAACACGAACAATAGCTTGATCTGGCACATAATCAGCTGCAGAAATATCAACAATGGCATCTTGAATCTGAACATATCCTGCAATATTCTCAAGAGAATAATAACCATCTCTATCTCCTCCCCATCCCATGTTAGCATGAACGCAATTGCCTTTGATGCCGTCAAGAATAAAAAGATGTCCAGAATCATTATCGTCTCTTTTCGCAGAAATGATTACAGGTCTGCCCTGTCTTATTTCATTGAATACAATATCGGCAAACTCCTTTATCCCAGATAAAGATTTGTAATTAACCACATTTATGTAATTGCTCAAACCAAACTGCTTTTTCAGAGCATTAGCACACAAATATGTGTAAGAAGAACTGACATCCACACCATATCTTGTAAAAGCTGATACACCACAATCTCTGATAAGCTGCAAGGAATCATTTCGCACTCCAAGATAGTTCACCACCTGCGCCATCGCAATAGGTCCACAACCAGCCATCATACGTCTACCAGTACTGTCCTTGGGGCACAAATTATTATAAGGCGCAATCTGGTTCCAATGTGTTTTAATAAGTGGCTCAACATCTTGCGCACAAATAATATTGATAGCCGAAGCTATCAATACTAATATCAGGGTTAATTTCTTCATCGATTTGTTTTATAGTTTACTTCCCCGTCAATATCTTTTTGATATCATTCAGTTTGTTAAGAGCATCTACAGGCGTGAGGTTATTAACATCAAGACCGAGAATCTCATCACGAATCTGAGTGAGTACAGGGTCGTCCAACTGGAAGAAAGATAGCTGAGCTGATTCTGATGGCTTAGAGATTTTCTCTACAACAGGACGACCTGCCTCTGAACCAACGCCAGAATTGTCTTCCTCAAGCTGTTTTAATATCACATTTGCACGCTTTACGATACTCTTTGGCATACCTGCAATTTCAGCAACATGAATACCAAATGAGTGCTCTGAGCCACCACGCATAAGCTTACGTAGGAAGATAACTTTTCCATCCACTTCCTTCACGCTAACATTATAGTTTTTTATGCGAGAGAAGAGTTTCTCCATCTCATTAAGCTCATGATAATGGGTGGCAAAAAGAGTACGAGCCTTGGCCTTTGGCTGCTCATGCAGATACTCTACTATTGCCCATGCAATACTAATACCGTCGTAGGTGGATGTACCACGTCCCAACTCATCAAAGAGAACAAGCGAACGAGGAGTAACATTATTCAGAATATTAGCCGCCTCAGTCATCTCAACCATAAATGTTGATTCACCAAGAGAAATATTATCTGAAGCACCCACACGAGTGAATATTTTATCCACCATACCTATTTTAGCGCTCTCTGCGGGCACAAAACATCCTATCTGAGCCAACAGCACTATCAATGCCGTTTGACGCAACAGAGCTGATTTACCAGCCATATTAGGACCAGTAATCATCATCACCTGCTGTTTCTCGGTATCAAGATACACATCATTAGGCACATATTTCTCACCCAAAGGCAATTGAGTTTCAATAACCGGGTGACGTCCCTGCTTGATATCTATCACATCAGAATCATCAACAATAGGACGTGCATAATGATTTTCTTCGGCAGTCTTGGCAAAACTCAAAAGACAATCTACACGTGCCAAAAGATTTGCATTTATCTGTATCTGAGGAATAAACTCCTGCATGGCGAGAATAAGCTCATTAAAGAGTTTTGCCTCAAGAGCAAGTATCTTTTCATCAGCACCAAGAATCTTCTCTTCGTATTCCTTCAGTTCCTGGGTAATATAACGCTCCGCCTGGGCAAGGGTCTGCTTACGAATCCAACCTTCAGGCACTTTATCTTTATAAGTGTTGCGAACCTCAAGATAATAACCAAACACGTTGTTATATCCCACTTTAAGAGAAGAAATACCTGTTTTTTCGGCTTCTTCCTCCTGAATCTTCAACAGATAGTCTTTACCATGGCGACTAATAGAACGCAGTTCATCAAGTTCAGCACAATAGCCATCAGCAATTACATCGCCTTTGTTAATAAGCTGTGGAGGATCGTTCTGAATCTCCTTTTCTATTCTATCCTTCAAACTCTCGCAAAGGTTAAGCTGCTCTCCTATTCTCTTTAAAGCATCGTTCTGTGCATAAAGACAAGCTGTTTTTATAGGACGGATAGCCATAAGGGCATTCTTTAGTTGAACTACCTCACGAGGAGAAACACGTCCTACGGCTACCTTTGAGATTATTCTCTCAAGATCCCCCACCCTATGCAACTCATCATCAACAACCTCACGAAAATCTGGTTCGCGGAAGAAATATTCCACTATATCCAATCTTTCTTGAATCGGACGAACATCCTTCAACGGGAACACCACCCAACGACGAAGCATTCGTCCACCCATAGGAGTTACTGTTCGGTCTATAACATTGAGAAGCGAACTACCATCCTCTTGCATTGTGCCAAGAAGTTCCAGAGAACGAATGGTAAACCTATCCAGACGCACATATTTCTCCTCCTCAATTCTGCTCAAAGAGGTGATGTGGTTGATATGAGTGTGCTGCGTTATCTCAAGATACTGCATAATAGCTCCCGAAGCAATAACGCCATTCTTCAAGTGATCAACACCAAAGCCCTTCAAACTCTTTGTACCAAAATGCTTAAGCAGTTTCTTGCGTGCAGCATCATCTGTGAAAACCCAGTCATCAAGTTCAAAGGTACAGAATTTATTACCGAAATATTTCTCGAAATTGTTTTTTTCAGCTCTATCGAATAGAACCTCCTTAGGAGTGAAATTACCAAGAAGTTTCTCTACATAATCGTATGTTCCTTCACCTGTAAGGAACTCTCCGGTTGAAATATCAAGAAACGAAACACCACAAGAGGTCTTTCCAAAATGCACAGCTGCAAGGAAGTTGTTTTCCTTATAGTTAAGCACATTGTCACCCATGGCAACACCTGGTGTCACGAGTTCTGTTATTCCTCGCTTCACCATCTTGTCCATCTCACTCAGTCCCTTCTTGCCTTTCAGCTGAGCACGCTTCTTCTTGGGGTCTTCCAACTGGTCGCAGATAGCTACTCGCTTACCAGCACGAATAAGTTTTGGCAAAAAAGTGTCGAGAGCATGATGAGGAAAACCAGCCATCTCTGTGGCTGCCGATTTTCCACCATTATTTCTTTTGGTAAGAGTGATACCAAGTATTCGAGAAGCCTCTATTGCATCATCACAATAAGTTTCATAAAAATCACCACAACGAAACAACATCAAAGCATCAGGATGCTTTGCCTTTAGAGAGAAAAACTGTTTCATCATTGGGGTGAGCCCCTTGGTATCTATCGCCATTTT
Organism: Prevotella sp. UBA4376; assembly: GCA_002391185.1. Taxonomy (GTDB): domain Bacteria; phylum Bacteroidota; class Bacteroidia; order Bacteroidales; family Bacteroidaceae; genus Prevotella. The sequence continues at coordinate 53 of DGRY01000176.1, read as the reverse complement.
ATATTTCCTTTCTTATTTTGGGTTAGATTGCAAAGTTACGAAAAGTTGAGTGC
>DGRY01000115.1 GCA_002391185.1 Prevotella sp. UBA4376 | reverse complement strand
CCTTAAAGAAACTAATACCTATTGAAGATTTGGAGCGGTTGCCTGTGAAGGCGGTCGCTTTTTTTATTATATAGCATAGCGATTTCTGTGTTTGGCTTTGTGAGGCATAGCCCCTATTCCACCCATCACCGATGAAGAACCCGAAGACGCAAAGCCTCTGTATTGTGCCCAACGTGCTCTGATGCGTTGCACATAATCAACAGTTTCATCTCCTCGCATATAACCATATTTCACAACGGGATCGTTGTAATATGCAGGAAGACGAAGTTTCAACACAAACTCTGAAACATCAGCCCATCGGTAAGGATTTCTTCCATATTTTCGTGCCAAAGCCATTGCATCACGAACATGATGATAGCCGCCATTATAGCAAGCCAACACAAAGCTGCATTGTTCCATTCGGTTAGGAACATCCATAAATCTATCCGACAGCTCCCTTATATATTTTGCTGCTGCTGCAACATTCTGCTCAGGATCGTAAAGATTAGCACGCGACAAACCTAAATGATCGGCTGTTGATGGCATTATCTGCATCAGTCCACATGCACCAGCCCAGGAATGTGCCTGAGGGTCGAAGGTTGATTCTTGATAACACTGTGCAGCAATAAGCCGCCAATCCCATCGAGCCAAAGGAGCATATTTCATGAAATAGTGATCCCACTTTGATATCACGCCCCCAGCTCTGTTCAGCATGGGCGAATAAACATGGCGCACAACGCTTCGTGTGGAAAGCAGAAACGCCTCTTCTTTCTTCACCTCGGCAATCATAGAAGGCTGAAACCATCGCTTTAGAGAGTCAGCAAGTTCAACGTTTCCTTTCTGAACAGCCCATGATGTTTTAGCCGAATCGTTTGACACACCTACATAATCCACACCTTTATATATTTTAGGCAACTGAAAGGCTATAATATCAGCCTCACCATCCTTTAGTCTTTTCACCATCTCTGCTGTATCCTTGCACACCTCTACTCTAAGTTTCACCCCCAACTTTCCGGCAAATTTATCACATAGCAGATATTGAGTTCCAAGTCCTTTGCCATGATAATCATAATACGTTTCCGGACCCGAAAGCGTGAGCATAATCATCTCTCCATTATTGATGATGTCGGCTAATGAAAACTGATTTGTAGTAGAAACACTATCTCCGCCCAAGGGTGTTCCCCAAGGTGTCAGCTGCTGAGGTTTCTTCTCAGCGCATCCAGCAACAAGAAAAAGGAGTGTAAATATAAAAGTGTAAAAAACACGCATAATGTCAAAATTCAGAATTGACTGTTTAGTCGTTTACTTTCAAATATATCACAAAAGTACAACATTATTTGCTGATTACATAAAAAAAACGTATTTTTGCCCTAAGATTTATAAGTATTTTAGATTTTATGTTAAGAATTGCCGTTCAATCAAAGGGACGCCTTTACGATGACACGATGAATCTGCTGGCAGAAGCCGACATCAAAGTAAGCGCGTCAAAACGAACACTGCTGGTGCAGTCAAGTAATTTCCCTCTCGAAGTACTATACCTTCGCGACGACGACATTCCACAGAGTGTGGCAAGCGGAGTTGCTGATATAGGTGTAGTAGGAGAAAATGAATTTGTTGAACGACACGAAAACGCCCAGATTATCTCACGTCTGGGCTTCAGCAAATGCCGTCTGTCTTTGGCTATACCAAAGGAAATAAAGTACACAGGAGTAAAATGGTTTGATGGTAAGAAGATTGCTACCTCATACCCTAACATTCTTCGTAATTTCATGACAAAGAACGGCATTAATGCCGATATTCATGTCATCAACGGTTCTGTAGAAATCAGTCCTGGAATCGGACTTGCAGATGGTATCTTCGATATTGTCTCTTCGGGTTCTACCCTTGTAAGCAACAACCTTGCAGAAGTAGAAACAGTTATGAAGAGCGAAGCGTTGCTAATAGGCAACCTCAGTATGGATGAAGAGAAGCACAAGATACTCAACGAGATGCTTTTCCGTTTTGAGGCTGTTCGCTCTGCGCAAGACAAGAAATATGTGATGATGAATGCTCCCAAGAACAAGGTGAAAGAAATCACCGAGGTTCTCCCTGGCATCAAGAGTCCTACGATTATTCCTCTTGCCGATGAAGAGTGGTGCTCTATACACACTGTTCTCGACGAGAAACGTTTCTGGGAAATCATTGGCAAACTAAAGGAGCTTGGTGCTCAAGGCATCTTGGTTACTCCTATCGAGAAAATGATATTATAATTAATAATTTTGAATTACGAAGTAATCACTGACTGAGCGTTTGCTGTCGGCGAAGCCGGTGCAAACATAAAGGCGAAGGAAGTAATTTGGAGTTACAAATTAGTTGCACTTCGTGCAATGTAGAATTATTCAATTACAAATTACAAATCATAAACTTCAAAGTTCAAACCTCAAAGTTCAAAGAATATAGCATTGCTTGCAATGCGCTTGCCGGTACAAACATAAAGGCGAAGGAAGTAATTACGAATTTTGAGTTACAAATTAGTTGCACTTCGTGCAATGTTGAATTATTCAATTACGAAGTAATCACTGACTGAGCGTTTGCTGTCGGCGAAGCCGGTGCAAACATAAAGGCGAAGGAAGTAATTACAAATTACAAATCATAAACTTCAAAGTTCAAACCTCAAAGTTCAAAGAATATAGCATTTATCATTTAGCAATGCTATGCATTGCGCATATCATTATGAACATCATAAAATATCCAAATAGAAACACTTGGGAGGAAATAGTTGAACGCCCACACCTTGACATATCACAACTAAATGCTGTGGTTGATGAGGTGTTGCGCGATGTGAAAGAAAATGGCGACTCTGCCGTAAAGAAATACGAGCAGAAGTTTGACCATGTCAACCTTCCATCTATTGCTGTTACTCAGCA
>DGRY01000166.1 GCA_002391185.1 Prevotella sp. UBA4376 | reverse complement strand
TTTTACTTCTTCACGAACTTGATTCGAAGTCATCCTTCGTCCCTTGCTCGTTAAGAAAAGAGCATCCGACAATCTATCTATCTTTTCATTTCTCAGATTGATATAACTTGTCAGCGCTTCATATAATTCGTCACCAAACGGTATGATACGTTGTTTGTTTCTCTTTCCTGTAACCTTCAGCTGATAGTTTTCAAAATCAACAGAAGAGTCATCAAGTCCTATCAATTCCGACAATCGGATACCTGTTTCATAGAAAGTTATTATTATAGTACGCGCACGAACGCTTTCATAACTACTATTCCACATATCGGGTTCCAGCAAGCGATCCATTTCTGATTCCTTAAGGAACTGTGGTAATGGTTTCAACTTTTTCGGACCGACTATTTCGTGAACAGGATCCTTATCCACCAGATGATGAGATAGTGCAAAACGATAAAAGGAACGCAAAGCACTCAGCCTTCTATTGACCGAGGTGGCATTGTTTCCTTTATCCATCATGCTCTCCATCCAGTTTCGGACTATATCAGAGTCTACCGACTCCCAAGAGAGATGATTATCCGAATTTTTGAAGTAGGTCTCAAATGATTTTAAATCATCCCTATAACCTTCAACTGTCCGTTCCGAGCGATTAAGCTCAAACTTCAAGTAGTTCAAAAACTTTTCTATCATCATAAAAACGCTGCTAACATCACCTTGTCACGGCAACGAATTTACGGAATTATATTCAAACTACCAAATTTTTAACGAGATTTTTTTATTCCTCGTTATCACGCATGTGCTGTACATAGACAGCGTGTTCCATCTTGAGTCTCTTCAAAACAGAAGGTTTGTTATACTGCTGACGTGAACGCAACTCCTTAACAACACCTGTCTTTTCGAATTTTCTCTTGAACTTCTTGAGAGCTCTTTCGATGTTCTCACCATCTTTTACTGGTACAATAATCATGTTTTTTGTTTTTAATATTTAAATGTTAAACTTATGCCATCGGGACATGACTCCACGATAAGCGGCTGCAAAATTACATCATATTTTGGAAACCTCCAAATTTTTCGATATTTTTTCGACCTAACAAATTGATTTTGTGGCATTTTCGAGCCATAGCTGTTCCTCTTTATCCAAAAAAGGCATAAGTTTCTCTCTTACCAAAACATGGTAATTATCCAGCCATTCTTTCTCTTCAGGTAAGAGCATATCCACATCAACAGGTGCAAGGTCTATAGGGCATAACGTAAGTGACTCCATCTGCAGGAACTTACCAAACTCCGTAGCCTTATACTCTTTTATCAAGAGTGTGTTTTCTATACGCACACCAAACTTACCATTCAGATACAATCCTGGCTCATCGGTTACAGTCATACCCGCACGCAAAGGAGCTGGTTTATACTCCATCCTTATTTGATGAGGTCCTTCATGAACATTCAGATAACTCCCCACTCCATGTCCTGTTCCGTGCATAAAATTCATGCCATCACGCCACATAGCTGCTCGTGCCAAAGCATCTATCTGAGTACCGCATGCTCCATCTGGAAATTTAGCCAATTCCAACTGAATATGTCCCTTTAGCACCAAGGTGTAAACATGGCGTTGCTCCTCCGTAACTGGACCAAGAGCTATTGTGCGTGTAATATCAGTTGTTCCATCCAAATATTGTGCACCGCTATCTATCAGCACAAATCCACGTGGCTCTACAGGTATATCAGTTTCAGATGTTGCCTCATAATGAACAATAGCGCCATGCTGTTCATAGCCCACTATTGTATCAAATGAAATATCCTTGAACAAGGCTTGTTCCTTTCTTAACCCGGTTAGTTTTTCATCCAGACTAATCTCCGTCTGTCCGCCAGCCTCAACAGCTGGTTTCAGCCATTTCAAAAACTTCACCATAGCCACTCCATCACGTAACATAGCAGCCCGGAATCCTTCTATTTCCTGACTGTTCTTTATTGCTTTCATAGCGGCAATTGGAGACTCAGCAAAAACCTTATGTCCATAGCGCATATTCGCAGAAGCCAGCAAACTATTGGTGTCATCAGGATCAAGCAACAGATTATACTCATCAAAATTCTCTATTCCTCCTAAAACATTCCTATACTCATCCAAAAGCACTCCGGCATCCAAAAGCCATTTTTCAACTTCAGAAGTAATCTTATTTTTGTCAACATACAATGTTGCTCCATTTGTCTTTATCAGCAGATAAGCCACAAACACAGGATTACAATGCACATCTGAGCCACGCAGGTTCAATATCCATGCCACGTCATCAAGTGCCGAAACAAGCATACCGTCAACATGTTTTTCACGCAACACTTTTCTTATTCGTTCCAACTTACTTGCAGCACTCTCTCCTGCATATTTCAATGGATGAACAACTATTTTATCAGCAGGAAGAGCTGGTCTGTCTTTCCATATCCACTTCAGCGGATCAAAGTTTATTCTTAACGTTATTCCACCATTATTTCTCAGTTCATGGCGCAGCGCCACAACAGTATTATACGAGTTTACAGAACCATCCAATCCCACTTCTGCACCATTAACATCAGCAAGTTCCTTTCCCAACCATTCAGCAATAGTAGGCGTGCCTTCCATTTTAAGTTTCATCAGCTGATATTCAGTACCTTTCAGCTGTTCCTCTGCAGCGAGAAAATATCGTGAGTCTGTCCACAGAGCAGCCGATTTCATGGTAATAACAGCCGTTCCTGCCGAGCCGTCAAAACCGCTAATCCACTCACGCCCCTTCCAATAATCTGGCACATATTCACTATTGTGCGCATCAGTACTCGGAAAAATGAAAGCGTCGAGCTGCTCCCTACGCATGATTTCACGCAGTCTTTCGAGTCTATCTTGTATTTTATTCATCGTTTTTGGAGTTAATTTACACATTTGCAATATCGACATTACAAAGGTAGTATTTTTAAGATTTAAAAACAAATAAAATTGAAGATTTACACTATATTTTGTTATCTTTGCGGTCGCAACAAAAAGGAGGACGTTGTTAGTCATTACAAACGGCTAACCTCTTGCTGCAAACTTAAAAATTCAATAAACAATTAAATAAAACGTAGTTATGGAATTCTTAACAAACGACAAACTCCTTATCGTCGGTGCAGGCGGTATGATTGGTTCTAACATGGTACAGAGCGCTCTTATGCTCGGCCTCACTCCTAACATTTGTCTTTACGACATCTTCGAGCCAGGTGTTCACGGTGTTTACGATGAGATGCAGCAGTGTGCATTCCCAGGTGCTAACATCGAATACTACGCTCCTGCAGTAGAAGACATGAACAACCCTGAGAAGGTTGCTGAAGCAGCAAAGAAGGCTTTCACAGGTGCTAAATACATCATCTCAGCTGGTGGTGCTCCTCGTAAGGACGGTATGACTCGTGAGGACCTCCTCAAGGGTAACTGCAAGATCGCTGCTGATTTCGGTGAGAACATCAAGAAGTATTGCCCAGACGTAGAGCATGTTGTTGTTATCTTCAACCCAGCTGACGTTACAGCTCTTACAGCACTTATCCACTCTGGTTTGAAGCCAAACCAGCTCACATCACTCGCAGCTCTTGACTCTACTCGTTTGCAGCAGGCTTTGGCTCACGAGTTTGGTGTACAGCAGGATAAAGTTACCGGTGCACACACATTCGGTGGCCACGGTGAGCAGATGGCAGTATTTGCTTCTCAGGTTAAGATCGATGGCAAGCCATTGTCAGAGATGGGTCTTTCTGACGAGCGTTGGGCAGAAATCAAGCACCACACAACACAGGGTGGTTCAAACATCATCAAGCTTCGTGGCCGTAGCTCATTCCAGAGCCCAGCTTACTGCGCTGTTAAGATGATTGAAGGTGCTATGGGCGGTGAGCCTTTCACTCTGCCAGCAGGTTGCTACGCTAACCTTCCAGAGCTTGGCATCAAGAACGTAATGATGGCTCTTCCTACAACTATCGACAAGACTGGTGTTCACTACACAACTCCTACAGGTACAGAAGAGGAAATTGCTGACCTCAAGAAGTCTTACGAGCACCTCTGCGCTATGCGTCAGGAGATTATCGACCTCGGTATCGTTCCTGCTGTTGAGAAGTGGGGCGAGGACAACGCTAATCTGTAATTCATAAGATTTACGTCATATCAACCACTCTATGTTCTGGCATAGAGTGGTTTTTTCGTATAGAATTATTTTTTTTGGCATCATATTTGTATATTTGCCATTGGATAATATAAACAACACAACATAATAATAGGTATTACAAATATGAGTATGGAAACAATTGAAAACAAAAGCTATGGCGGAGAACGCCCTTTATTCGGCATTCACAACACCAAACTGCAGAATATAACTATCACAGATGGTGAGTCTGGCATAAAGTGCTGCACCGACCTTGAGTGTCACAACTCAAAGTTCTATGGCAAATATCCTTGGTGGCATGTTGACCGCAGCCTCATCACCAATTGCTATTTTGCACCCGAAAGTCGTTCTGCCATTTGGTACAGCAACGACATGACAATGAAAGACTGCACCATCGACGGTCCTAAGTTCTTCCGTGAGATGAACAACCTGTCACTCGAAAATGTAACCATCACAGATGCAGATGAAACATTCTGGCGTGTTGACGGACTAAAACTCAAGAACGTAAAGCTTCATGAGGGCACCTACCCTTTCATGTTCAGCAAGAACATATATGTTGATGGCTTGGAAACTGATTCTAAATACGTTTTCCAGTATTGCCAGAATATTGAAATACACAATGCAACTATAAACACTAAAGACAGTTTCTGGGAATGCGACAATGTGACAGTATATGATTCTCAGCTCAACGGTGAATATCTTGCCTGGCATTCCAAGAACGTGAAACTTGTGCGTTGTCACATCAGCGGCGAACAGCCACTTTGCTATATGGACAACGTTACTCTCATTGACTGCACCTTCGATGCTGAATGTGACCGTGCATTTGAAGACTGCACAAATATTGATGCACAAATCATCGGTGCTATCACCAATATCAAGAATCCACAGTCAGGACGCATTGTTGCCGACAGCGTTGGCTCTGTCACCATCAATGAGAATGTAAAAGCGCCAAACAACTGTGAAATCATAGAACGAAAAAAATAAAAACATACTATATGGATAAATCAATCTTCGATAATGTAGTGAACCGCCGTGGAACAAACTGCATGAAGTGGGATCTTTGTGGCGACGATGTTCTCCCTATGTGGGTAGCCGATATGGATTTCCCTACTGCTCCAAACATCAACAAAGCTCTGCAGCAACGTGTTGAACATGGCATCTTTGGCTACACTACCATTAACGATAGTTACTACAACGCTATCATCAACTGGATGGACAAACGCCACCAATGGAAAGTGCAACGTGAATGGATTCTATACACTTCAGGTGTTGTGCCTGCTATAAGCTGCGCCATTCGTGCTCTTGCCCTCCCTGGCGAAAAAGTGCTTGTTCAAACTCCTGTTTATAACTGCTTCTTCAGCAGCATCCGCAATCAGGGCTGCGACATTATTGAGAATCCACTTGTACGCGACTTCAATACCTACAAGCTTGATTTTGAAGATTTCGAGCAGAAATGTGCCGACGAGAAAACAACTCTCTTCCTGCTTTGCAACCCTCATAATCCTGCAGGACGTGTGTGGACAAAGGAAGAACTTGCTCGTATGAATGAGATTTGTATGCGTCATGGCGTGAAAGTTATCAGCGACGAGATTCATTGCGAACTTGTTATGCCAGGAAACACGTTCACACCATTTGCTGCCGTAAACGATGATTGTCAGCGCAACAGCATCACCCTCAACTCGCCTTCCAAGAGTTTCAACACAGCAGGCTTGCAGATTGCCAATATCATCTGCAGCAACAGCGAGTGGCGTCGTCGCATAGACCGCGTTATAAACATCCACGAGGTGTGCGATGTTAATCCTTTCGGACCAATAGCCCTTGAAGAAGCTTATTCAGAAGAAGGAGCAGAGTGGCTTGATGCCCTCAACGAATACATCTGGGACAACTATCAGCACCTAAAGAACTATTTCCTTGAGAACCTTCCTCAAGTTGAAGTATTGAAACTCGAAGGCACTTACCTTGCATGGATCGACATCAGTGCCTACGAACTTTCAAGCGACGAAGCCTACGAGAAACTGCTGCACAAAGGAAAGGTAATGGTTAACAATGGCACTATGTATGGAAAAAATGCAGGACAAGGATACCTTCGCATAAACCTTGCTTGCCCACGTGAAACTCTCAAAGAGGGTTTGCGTCGCATAGCCCGCCTGCTTAGCCAATACACTCCTGACGAAGCCGAATTGGGCTGCCCAATGTAGGATAAAAAAAACTCGAATCAGAGCGAAATATTTAATGCTCTAATTCGAGTTTTTTATATAACTAAACTTTACTTAGATTCCCAAATTCTTACATCTATACACTATTAAGGCTCTATTATTCCTTTATAATGCCTCTATAATCCGTCTATATTGAATCTTCGACGCAAGAACTTTTTTTTTTATTACAAAGATTAGTGCTTATAGCCTACATTCACCTTGTTGCCATTCTGGTCGAAAACATTGAGGCGAAGCTGTCCTCCGTTGTGATCGAAATAACGCACATAAAGTTGATGCAAGCCTTTCTTCATGGCGTGCTGACCAATAACCTCACGTGGTGAATGTTCCTTATCGTTGTCAACAACCATATTGCCGTCGAGTTTCAAATAGCTTCCGTCGTCACTCAGCAAGGCAAAGGTGTAGATACCGTCGGCTGGCACTTCGATATATCCAGTGATGATTAGTCCGATGTTGCCACTTACGCTATCAGGGATAGCCACTTCGCTCACCTCATAGCAGCCGTTAACGGGGGCAGCCTCAATACCTGCACAGTCGGCACCAGTGTATTCATGCCACTCTGCGCTAAGTCCTGGCTTCAGGTCTTTACCTGCAACAGCAGGAGCCATTTCTTCTTTGATGAAACGACACTTAGTCATATCGCCCTTTCTGCCGTTCTTATCGAATGTGCGGAAAGTGAAGTCGGTTGTCTTGTCAATAGTGAACTCGCCTGTGTAGAGCTTAGAATCACTCTGTGGAATAGAACCGTCGGTGGTGTATCTTATCACAGCTGATGGGTCGGCACAATTCACCTTCACCTTAGCCTCATCAACAAACACATTTGTGTTATAGAATCCAGTGAGGTCAGGAATGCGATAAGTAACGTTCATCTTCTGCAACAAAGCGAAATGCTTAGAAAGACGAGTTTTGAAATCATCAAGACATTTGTTTTCCTTGCTGCTCCAGCCCAGTTCAGCTACAGCAATCATTCGTGGGAAAGCCATGTGGAACATACGTTCACGTGTTGGCACCCACTCTGTCCACAGGTTGCCCTGAACACCCAGCACATGTTGCTGTTCTTCGGCAGACAGCCCGTCAAGTTCGGTATTGAAATTATAAATCTTTCCTATGCTCTTTCCATCCTCATCATAGTCGAGATAAAACTCGCCATTAGGTGTGCAGATAAGATTGTTGCCATGACTGGTTGTTTCTTTCGGAGCGTTAGGAGCCCAAGAGCGCCACCACATCACGGTTTGAGTAGCCGAGAGTCCACCCTGAACAGTTTCGTCCCAAGCAATCATAGTCTTGCCATTTGCATTGAAGAATTTCTCCATGTCGTGAGTGAACCATGCCTGCAGTTCATGCTCATCCTTCAGATTGTGCTCCTTAATGCGCTTCTGGCAGTCGGGACATTTCTTCCAGTTCTTCATGTCAACCTCGTCGCCACCAATATGCACATATTTGCTTGGGAAGAGTTCAAAGATTTCTTTCCACACATCCTTGCAGAAAGCCAGCACCTTGTCTTTTCCCGGACAAAGAGGAGTGGTGAACAACTTGCCCCACCCTATCTGTGGAAAACAACTCAAACCGTCGTAGTTTACAATAGCAGCCAAACTGTGTCCTGGCATATCAATCTCTGGAATAACATCAATTCCTCTCACACTTGCATATTCCACTATCTCACGAATATCCTGCTGAGTGTAGAAGCCACCATATTCAACTGTGCCGTCAGCCAGTTTGCGTGTTTTCTTTGCATCAGGAATCAAATCAGGATTATCCTCTTTCTTTGCACGATTGAAACAAACAGAATCCTGATTGTTCCAAGTGCGCCAACCACCCTTTTCGGTAAGCAAAGGATACTTCTTAATCTCTACACGCCAACCCTGATCGTCGGTAAGATGCCAATGGAATTTATTTATCTTGTAGAAAGCAAGAACATCAAGAAGTTCCTTCACCTCGTCCTTGCTGAAGAAATGGCGACTGCAGTCGAGTTCCATTCCTCTCCAGCTCTTTGCTGGCTCGTCGATAATGTCGGCATAGTGCAATTCGGGCAACATCTGGCGCAGAGTGGCAATACCGTTTATCACACCTGCATATCCGCAGCCTTCAATGCGCACACCCTTTTTGTCAACATGCAGACTATATGCGCCCTCTTTGCTTTCGCTGTTCAAAGCAAGCACAATAGTAGCCTTGGCAGATTTCTTCACCTTAATCTTTGTGCCTGTTTCCTTGGCAAGCACACCACTAAGATATTCGGCTGCAGGGCGCAGAGAAGCCACATTAGTGCCTATCGTTGTTTTATTGTTAATGGAGAATGTTCCCTCATGCCATTCAGCAGCAACAGGAACAGGAATAATAGCTTGATTCTGGGCAAAACACATTGCATTTGCCATGAGCATCAAGCCCAAAGTAATGATTCGGTTGATTTTTGTCATATTGAATAGTTATTAGTTCTGTCCGCAAAGGTAAAGTAAAATAACGAAAAAGCCTAATCAAAATTTGAAATTATGAGTTACAAATTTGAAATTGGTTGCGCAAGCGCAATTACAAATTATGAGTTTTGAATTATGCTAGCAAGAAACGCAATCAGTTAGTTATCCCCAAGTAAAATTGAAATAATGAAATATGGAAAGATTTAAATATTATATCGGCGTAGCCGACTAATCTTCAATTTTCAATCTTCAATAGCGAAGCGCCGAGGGATGGGAGAGGCTCCCATTTTTTTTAGTTCCAGTCGGCAGGGTTACTCTGTTTTTCCACCTCGTTCTCTATGTCGTCAGGCAAGGCTGGAAAGAAATCTATTCCCGTTATTCGTTCCACATCATCCACCGAGTTCACAAATTCCGTTTTCTTATGTCCCCTCATCGACTGATTGCGCATCACAAAGCCAATAGCCTTCGGCTTACCCTTCGTGCACAATATAACCTTGAAGAAAGCCTCTGGCACAACAACCTTATTGCGCCCTATGGTTTTATGTGCCCCTTTCAGCAGCACAGGTCCGCACACAATATAAACATCGCCATATTGCTCAGCCCATGTTCGGCAGTTCTTTTCCAACGAGTTCCACATTCCAGAGTTCAGTCCTGCCAGTTGCGGACACATATTCGTCATCAGGAAACACTCTTGCATAGCCCTTTCCGACCATTTGTTGTCACCTGCAGGACACATGTGCCCACGATCATATCCTGAACTATAATAATCCGATTTACATCCCTTAGGGGCAGCCACACTCTCATCATCCGTGAAATCAACGTCCTTTCTTTTAACAGGTCCGTCCACATGATTAGCAGTTAAATGCCAAGCCACCCAATTAGGCAATCTCGTTTCATGATTATACGACACGGTATATGCCAGTCGTTTTATCACCTCCTCGTTCTTGCCGTAAGCAGGAACTTCAAGTGCAGCAACATCCTCTGTCCCTTTATCTTCGGTGCTTTTAAGTTCCCTCTCCTCGTCAGCCTCAACAATTCTATCACGCTTTTCCTCTGTCAAAGCAGTTTCCTTATCCTGCTTTTCTGTTTTATGCGCACACAAAGCAGTCACTCCCATCAAGAGAGCAACCACAAAAACCACTCCAACATTATTCTTCTTTCTCCTCATTATATAATTGTTTGCATTACAACACCGATGCAGCCTTACTTATTAACTTCAACTTTGCAAGCAATGAAGTGTCTTGCCTAGCAATATGCATATTGTATTTTGTCTGCAAACGCATTAAGGAATCAGCTGGTATATTCAGTGCTGCCTCAAAAGTGAGAGCTGTTATTGGAGTTATATTTCTACGCCCATTCAGTATCTCATTAAGCACAGAAGCTCCCATGCCAATTGTTTCAGCAAATCTACTTTGAGTAATGCCACGAGCTTCAAGCTCGTCTTTCACTACCTCACCAGGATGAGTAGGATAAAATCCATAACCTAAGTTTGCCATATCAAATTATCCTTTAAAATACTACAAATATATTATGCTATCAATTACAAAGGTAAACCCAATTTTATTCTTTAGCAAATTTTGCGAAGTTATTTTTTTTAGACATTACAAACGAAAGAAGAAAAAAATAAAGTTTTATTAAAATGTTTGACTATAAATTATCTAACATTTATCTTTGCATCACACTAAAAACATAAATCATGAGAAAGCAAATAATCATCTTCTTACTTACAGTATTAACTTTAACTGTACAAGGACAAGTTTCAAAAAAAGTTCCAGAACGCATCATAAATCATAAAATGAATATGGATGCACCCCTACCAGAACCATCTTTTGAGATAGACTCAACTACTGTCCGGTTACACATTCTTAACTGGAATGCAGTAGAAACTTCCACAAATACGGCATGCTTGACGACAATGAGTTTCTTTCCGTATATGGCAGAAAATTACACTTCATCTATAAGCAATGACGGCATAGCTATAATTAGATTTCTACAGAAAGGAACAAGTCGTGCCAACATCAGTATAAATAATGCTTTCTCAAAAAAATTCTACCTATACCCAGGTGAAACAGCAGACATTTATATTGATTTACAACGCATGGCTGAAACAAGCCAAAACTATATGAGCAAAAAAATAGAAACAAGTAATTGTTTTTTCAATCAAAAAGATACTCTAAAGGCAGAACAGATTGAAAGACATATCATTGTTGAAGAATATGGCTTTGACAAACAGCCATGCCTTTGGTTTGAAGGTCATTATGCCGACCTCAACACTGCCCTCCACCGCTATATGCCCTTTACCTATGGATTTGGCTGGGATATGAATTTCGAAAAAAATTTAACTCTAAATCAACCATTGGCAAACACTTATGTAGAGGAAATGATAAAATGGCATGACTACCTAAAACAACACATAGCCCAAGACACACGACTCCCTCTTTGTGCAAAACAGCTATGTTCACTCGCCATTGATATTCAGGCTGAACAATTGCTCTGGTGCAACGCACAAGTATTAGACTTTATTGCTGCCAAAAAAGATGGTGCTGCAATTGGCGATTATATAGACAACCGTCCACTAACCGAACAACAGATAGCTCTTTTCCATTCGCTTGGTACAAATACCAACTATCGTGCCTATTTCAGCAGCATGGATTTACCAGATAGCAAAAAAGAATGGGATGCCGTATCTGGTAATAATCCCTGTGATTACTTGCATGACATGCGGATTGTAAAAAGCTATCCAAGACACATCGAACTATATGGCAAACTGCAAGATGGAGCAATGAAAAATGTAAAAATGCAATATTTCCACAAATTATGCCAACAATTGGAGACAGCACAAGTAGGAATTGAACATTATATCTATAGTGACGTACTCGAAGATATAAAACATCGTTATAAAGGTAAAGTGGTACTCATTGATTTTTGGGCAACATGGTGTCATGGTTGTATTGTGTCAATGAAAGCTATGGAGAAACTAAAAGATTCAACTTTGAAACACCCAGAACTCGCTTTTGTATATCTTACAGACCAAACTTCATCACCTGACCGATGGCAAGAATATCGCAAAAAGATTCGTGGAGAACATATACTTGCCAACGAACAACAGATGGAAAAACTCAAAAAATGCTTCAACATCCAGTATCTACCTACTTATATTATTATGAATCGTGAAGGTCAATGTAGAGAGGTTTCAATGTAACGAGTAGAAGAAGAACTTCTAAAAGAACTCAACAAATAGTTTTTTCAGAAAGAATTATTCAAAGGGTGTCACATATTAAATCAACTACAAATGTGACACCCTTTACAAAAAAATCACAAAGCCTCTCCCAGCCTCTCCAAAAGGAGAGGAGGACAAACAGATTGAGTTTACTGCTTTATCATTTTTCATTTGTCATTTATCATTTAGCGCGAAGCGCGCATAGAGGTGTTTTCTTGGTTTTTCTTTACTATTAAAATGAGCAAGAAGTTTACTTTTTGACACAGTAATTTACTGGTGATTCACAATACTTGTTTAGTAGAGTATGATTAGAAAAGAACATGAGATTTGTTGTAGTCTCCAACTTTTTTCAACATTTTTCAAAAAGACATATAAAAATGCTTAGTTAGCCAATTTTTATTTCCTGCCTAAGAAAAAATTTTTCTCTGCCCAGAAAACAAAAATTACACTATTCACAGGTTTTTATTAACCCATAAATAGTGTAATGTATTTTCTTTAATACCAAACACTCACGCCTCCATGATGCGAGCATGTTCCTCTACGACTCTGACTAAAACTATAAGTACCATCATTACATAATGCCGTAGCACCAGCAGGGCGAGAACTATAGCGCGTAGGGGATTGAACTCTTCGTCCATAAACATTGGTGTAATAATGTATACTTCTATGGCTTCTGGATAATCTATTTCCTTCTCTCTTATGTACTATAGAAGGACGTTTATTAGAAAGATACTTTCCGCTAATATATCCAATTTCACCAGAATACGAAACAGGAATCCATTGACAATCGCAATCATCATCTATCGTAACATAAGTTCCTCTGGGTAACGAGGATATAATACCATATTCCGTGCCTGGACCTTTTCTTAAATTTACATTTGCCGTTGTGTACTTTTGAGTTATTCCTGTAGTAAATATCATTAACAGCAATAGCAAACCAGTAATTCTCTTTTTCATTTTCATTATTTCGTTATTTTTTCTCTTGTGCTCATCTTGTATATTACTTAAGAATAAGATATATTTAACTATAATGGAGACCAACTTACATCAAGTAGTAGGCATCACTACTACTTTTTGAAGTACTCATAGTTCAATTAGTTTTCCACATAAAATTAATAAAAGATATTAGATATATTTTGAAGCACTCATAAGCGCAAAGTGGTACATCCACAAGCAAAATTACGAATAATAGTTATAACATCCAAAGGAAAAAGGAGAAACTTGCTATGATTCTAGCAAGTTCTTAAACTGATAGAAATAAATAAAGCAGCCTATTAAGCTGCTCTTATTTATTTTGTTTTTTTCTTTATTGGATTTATCTCATGATAAGGATCAAAGAAAAGAATATGTATCATACCATTTCTACCTACCATAAAATATATTCGAGGATTACGTATATTCTTCTCTCTATCTGCAAAATCCTTATTGTCTGGATCAAGGGCAAAATGGAAAATCAAAGGGTTGACTTTTGCAATATTTGGATCTATTTTATCAAACAATTCCTTAAGATTTCCACGAATATCCGATCTATTGAAATGTAATTTATAGCTTGCGTTATCTCTAATTTCATTTAATGTATTCTCAGAGAACTCTTTCATACGTTCAAAATACAAATTAGCCTCATTACCTTCGAAACCTTGATTAAAACCATATTTCGTGTCCCCAAGATCTATCACATTATATTGAACAGATATACACTGATCCTGAGAATCTACGAGATCTTCATCAGTTAAACGTTCACCAAGGCTCGCTGGTTGTATGTATTCCGTATCAGATTGCGATAAGTTTATCATGCTTCTTTCTTTGCTCTATTACGATCATAACGTGTCTTGTAATAATCATGCATGGTATCCAAAGAGATTGGATTGTTTGAATACTCGTATGGCATTAGCCCTTCCCGCTTCTCACTCCAAGGTTTTTCACTATGAGTTAACAGTATCAACTGGTTCTGGGTCTTTGAGCCATAAAGCATAATAACCTGTTCTGTTAAATCGATTTCATCCTTGCTAAGTTGCATTTTCCTTACCAGTTCCATGCTCATTTTGCTCGCGTTGCCTTCATCTGTATTAAAGTTATTGTATCTTAGATGATCACACATACCAGGAACCATGTCTTTATAAATATAATATATCTCTGGATATACAGGACCATTTACCCATGCTTCTGGAGCATCTTCAAACAGTGTATTCTCTCTACCAAATCCAACCATATGCCAAGCCTGCTCGTAATACAGAATTTTCTGTAATTTAAGAGGACTAACAGTAAGTCCCTTCATTAGCATCGTAATGCCAATATAGGTCGTATAGTCTTTGATATCAACTGTTTTCATATTTTTGGATACTTGTATAACGATTTCTTTTTACGCTACAAAAATACACAACTTTCAATTAAATTGAGGCTTTAAAACTGTTAAATCTGACTAAATCAACCATAACTTCCCATTATCCAGCAATTGCTAATGCATTTTTAGAAAAAAGAAAGATTTTATGCACATTTTCTTCTTTAATATCTCAAGTAAACTAATTAGCGTTTGCAAAACTTTTTGCGTAATATAAAAAACGCCCCGCACATTTGAGCATCGTAGAGAGGCTTGGCGGGGGCTAACATTGCAAAAATAGAAATAAAGCCTCTTCTATTGCTTTATTATTACAATTAAATCTATTGTATATTTTTATATTATCATCCATCTATTCAGTTTTTATAGTTTTATTTCAACAATCTTCAAACTACCATTTGAATCTATTATTTTTATTTTATGATTAGAAGTATCAAAAAGAGCATTTTTTATTGCTAACAAACTACATATATCAGAAACAATCACTCCATCAATCTCTAATATCACATCATTTTTTCTTGCACCTAATTTATAGAGTTTGCTATTTTCGTTAATCATTACAATTGTTAATTTTGAATCAACAAATGATATTACCTCATTTTTTTCAGTTCCATTCATTTCTATAGTTTTACTCATAGAATAAGGTTCGAACTTTATTTTTTTAGAAAAAGGATCTATAATTACAGCACAATATTCTAATATTTTTGCACCCAAAAAGGATTCTCCCTCCTTAGCCTGTATATGAGCATTATTAAACGAAATATCACCCACAGCAAAAACACGAGGATTAATAAAGGCTACTTTAGAAGAATCACCCAACCCATGTACACTATATGTTGTTCTTCCTGTATCAGACCAAACTATCTGATTTGATAAATCCGAATTATACTTTAACTTATTGATATCATATTGAAAAAACAGATTAGCACCTGTATCAAAGATAGCCCAATCATTTTTGGTAGAAGCAATATTATATGAAATTGCAGGACGAGAGTTCTTTGTTTTATACTTCACATCTATTCCATACTCTTTCTCAAATAGTTGCTTTTGATTAGTTAAGATAAGTATGTTATTTTTCACATCAACTTTCATAATCAAGTTATCAAGCATGTCAAAGCCAATAATGCCTTCTGAGAAACAATCAAATCCGGTACCGCCCATTATAGAAAATTGATAATTTGGAATAATATAATTACCTATCTTAATTTCCATAGGTTGTGTTATATCTAAAGTTCCAGTCTTCTGATTCACATCCATAGTGTAGTACTTCTTATCAGATTTATGCATCGTAAAAGAACTGGACTTATATACAAATCCACGACTTGCTCCTGTATCTAAAATAAAAGGATAAGAAACGCCATCAATAGTAACAGGTACTAAGACTACACCATTTTTATATTCTATAGAGATTGTATCATTAAAATTCTCTATAGCCTTTCCATTAAGGAAAGAAGTATTTAAAAATAAAAATGATAAAAAAAGAATATATTTTATTTTCATAACCAAAAATAAAAAATAGAACACTCAAACGAGAGTTCCATTTAGTTTAAAAAAGATCTTCTAATGAGAATGAGTATGCAGAACCATCTTTTCCAGGTTCATGTGCATGCCAACTACACATTTCAAAACGAGATTCCATCTCTTCAACACTAAACTTATTCTGCTTCATTTTTTGTTTTTTTAAAAGTTAATAATTAGGATTTTAAGTCCACTAATATTTATTGCAATAAAGTATTATTCACCATGCAAATTGTTTAAAATCATGCATATGTAAATTAATTATATCACAAAACCAAACTGTATATAATTCCGGAAACTTTATTATATCTGCTTTCAAATCACCCAAACTAACATCTGTCAACAAAGCCACATCGTTCATCCTTAGTAATTATTTTAGTCTAAAGCTATACAAGGTAATTTATTTTTAATTTGTCACAAAATTACAAATATTAATTTTAATTCGTATTGCATTGCGATACAAAATTGTTTATCTTTAAACTTTTTTAATCATATAAGAATTTAAATTAGAAAAATATACAAAAGGGTAATCTTCACAAATAAGTCTTGCACAATCCAACACACTAACCGTCTTTTACATTTCATGTATTTTTCTCCATTTGCATCAAAAAAGTGCAGAAAATCACAGATTCTGCATTTTTTTAGTGCAGTTTTTGTCATTTTCTGCATTTTTTTAGTGCAAATTCAAAACAAATAGCTATATTTGCCACATAAAAGGAAGGAAATATGGAAAAACTTTATGAATTCTTCAATAGGAAAATAAAGGATACTCCTTTAGACTTTATCCGATATAAATATGACGAGATAAAGTGGAACGGACGATTCTTTGGTTTGGTTGGTCCACGAGGTGTGGGCAAGTCAACTATGTTGCTTCAGTATATAAAGCAGAACCTGTCAACAAGCGACACCTTGTATGTATCGGCAGACAATTTGTATTTCACCAACAATAGTCTTGTTGATCTTGCCGATAAATTTGTGAAAATGGGTGGAAAACACCTATTCATTGATGAGGTACATAAGTATCACGGGTGGTCGAGAGAGTTGAAACAAATATACGACAGTTATAACGATTTGCAGGTTGTTATATCTGGTTCGTCTATTCTGGATATATACAAAGGTATGGCAGACCTTAGTAGGCGCGTGCCAATTTACGAAATGCAAGGAATGTCGTTTAGAGAATATCTCAAACTGTTCCACAACATAGAAGTACCTGCATATACTTTAGATGATGTTCTTTCGCATAAAGTGGAGTTACCAACGGAACATCCTCTCCCATTATTCAAAGACTACCTACATCATGGCTACTACCCCTTTGG
>DGRY01000118.1:11342-43828 GCA_002391185.1 Prevotella sp. UBA4376 | reverse complement strand
TAAGGTAACAATAACCCGGCTCTAATCGAAACTTAGAGAATCGTTAGAGAATGATTAGAGAAAGGTTAGAGAATCGTTAGAGGAATAAGGGAAGAAGAAACTTAATTTGGAATTTGGAATGTGGAATTACAAATTATTCGCACTTTGTGCGATGTAGAATTATCCAATTACGAATTAAAAGCGCTCTGCGTTTCACTCCTCCCCCTCTGGAGGGGGTTCTGTCCCCCGGGAACGGGGGAGATTTGTCGAAGACCCACTGACCGACGGGAAGTAAACGAAGGGGGTATAAAGACCATTGAGCTGGGAGGGGGCTTCTTTATCATTTAGCAATGCTACGCATTGCGCATATTTAACCAGACCCGACACCTCCGTGGGCCGCCCGAAAGGGTTTATGGGAGGACTTTTTACGCAATTTAACTAAGTTGCACGACATGCCTTTTGGTTACAAAAGTGCAAAAATGTGCGTATTTTAGATTAAAAGAGTAATAAATTGGGCTATTTCGATAATAAAATGCAAGAAATGTTTGGTTGTTTGGTGAGAGTTTATTATCTTTGCCCCTGTTAAATTTATAAAACTTTAATTCGACCGCTATATTAATTGCAAAAATTAACCATGCCGAGGTCGCTTTGAGTTTAAGATAGAGATAAGAGAACAAATATATATTTTAGTTTAAACGAGAGATTCTTTATGGAAAAAAGACTTATGACTTTTTTAGCCTGCCTTTTCCTGAGTTTGGGAATGGCATTGGCACAAACTCAAGTCAATGGTACTGTTGTTTCAAGTGAAGACGGAGAGCCTGTTGTGGGTGCTTCTGTTCGCGTTGTAGGTACCAAGACGGGTACTGTAACCGACATCAATGGTAATTTTGCTTTGACAGTTCCTGCTGATGCAAAAGTGGAGGTTTCATATATAGGTATGAGACCAACTATTGTTAAGGCTTCTGCAAGAATGAATGTTAAACTTACTCCAGATGACAAAACTTTGGATGAAGTTATGGTTGTTGCTTATGGTACAACAAAGAAGTATTCATTCACAGGTTCTGCTTCTGCGTTGAAGGACACAGATATGTCTGCGGAGAAGGGTTCACTTGTAAAGTCACTTGAGGGTAAGATGGCAGGTGTACGCGTAGGTGCTGCTATGGGTGACCCTGGTGCTGATCAGAATATTTTGATTCGTGGTATTAGCTCTGTAAATGGTTCAACCCAGCCTCTTTATGTTGTTGATGGTGTTCCTGTTTTGAGTTCTTCTGATGGTTATATGTCATCATCTGGTGTACACTCACAGAGTATGCTTGCAACTTTGAATCCAAATGATATTGAGAGTATAACAGTTTTGAAGGATGCTGCAGCAGCTTCTCTCTATGGTTCACGTGCTGCTAATGGTGTAATCGTTATAACTACTAAGAGAGGTAAGACTGGTAAGACCAATGTACATTATGATATGCAGATTGGTATGAATCAAATTGCTGTTAAGGATGCTTTCAAGACCATGAATGCTTCTCAGTTGAAGGAATATTATACTGATGCTTTGACAAACTTCCTTAAGTTATATTATGATGAGGATGGCTTGTATAAGGATTATAAAACAAAAGATTTTGCAGAGGCAGGTAGAAAAGAAGCGGCTTCTGGTTGGTTCCATGACTACAATGGTACAACTGATACTAACTGGTTTGATCAGGTTTATCACAATGCTCTTTCACAGGATCATCAGATTTCTATGGATGGTGGTACTGATAAGACAAAATTCTTTGTCAGCTTAGGCTACAATAATACTGATGGTGTTGTAAAGGGTAGTGAATTCAAACGTTACAGCGGTCGTGTAAACTTGGATCATGAGGTTAACAATTGGTTGAAGATTGGTGTTAAGCAGATGATTTCTTTCACCAACACTAAGGGCTATCGTGACCAGAGTGATCAGGGCCAGGGCTTTGGTACTTCAACTCCATGGTCGGTTCTTTATTCTATGGACCCTACTTCACCTGTATATAATGAAGATGGTTCTTATGCAAATGCTGGTTTCGGTAAGGCTGATAACCCAAATAACCTTTTCCATAATGATTTGAATGCTCAATCTCAGTTTGCTCAGAACGAGATGGTTCGTAGTCTTTCTAATGCAAGTGTTGAGGTTAAACTTCCTTATAACTTTGTTGCTCGTGAGGTATTTGGCTATGATTATACCGATAATAAGATGCTTGAATTCTGGGCTCCTGAAAGTTTGGATGGTGAGTCTTTGAGTGGTTTGGGACAGCGTTGGGATTACACCAATAAGACACTTACTTCTTCTACCACTTTGAATTACTCAAATACTTTTGGTAAGCACAATCTTAGTGCTATGGCTGGTTATGAGTATGAGAGTCGTAAACTGAACTCTTTTACTGCTTCTGCAAAGAACTATATTACTTATAAACTTCCAGAGTTGTCAAATGGACAGTCTTATGATACAGGTAGCTCTGCATATGGTTCAAAGATGAGCTCATGGCTTGGTAAGGTTGATTATAACTTCAACGATACTTACTATCTTTCAGCAAGTTTCCGTTCTGATGGTTCTTCACGTTTGGCAAAGGATAACCGTTGGGCAAGTTTCTGGTCTGTATCTGCTGCTTGGCGTCTTTCTAACGAAAGTTTCTTGCAGGGCAATCCTTTGTTCTCTGATTTAAAACTCCGTGCTTCTTATGGTACAAACGGTAACCTTCCTGTTGATTTCTACAGATATATGGCAACATATAGTACAACAGGTGGTTATGGTGAGACTGGTGCTCTATACTGGAATAGCCTTGGAAATGAAAAGTTAAGTTGGGAGAAATCAAAGAACTTCAACGTTGGTTTTGATTGGAATCTCTATAATCGTGTAAACATCACTTTGGAGTACTATAATAAGTTGACTGATGATCTGTTGTTCTCTACTCCTATTTCTTATGTTGTAGGTTTCGGTAGCCAGCTTACTAATATTGGTAAGTTGAAAAACTCTGGTCTTGAGTTCTCTGTATCTTCTCAGAATATTAGAACTAAGGATTTTTCATGGACAACTGATTTCAACCTTACATGGCAGAGTATCAAGGTTAAAGAACTTCCTGATGGTGACGATGTTCAGTACGGTGATGGTAATATGTATTTGCTTCGTGAGGGTGAATCAATGCACACATTCTATTTGCCAAAGTGGAAGGGCGTAAATCCAGAGACTGGTCTTGGTGAGTTCTGGGCAGACCCAGATGATGAGTCTAAGGGTGTTGTGAATTCTTATGCTGAGGCAGGTAAGGGTATTGTTGGTAAGGCTGTACCTGATGTTCTTGGTGGTATTACCAATACATTTAGATATAAGGACTTTGATTTATCATTCATGATTTCATATCAGTTTGGTGCTTCTATGTTTGACTATCCTGGTTACTTCTTGCAGTACAGCGATGGTGTACGTGTTGGTAATTTCAATGTTAACGAATGTGTTGCTGGTAACTATTGGAAGCAGCCTGGAGATCAGGTAGAATATCCTAAACCAATCTATAATAATCCATATCGTTGGGATAAGTTCTCTTCTCGTGAGATTCGTTCAACTGATAACATCCGTGTTCGTGATATCACCTTCGGTTATAATGTAAACGTACCTGCTTTGAAGAAGTATATCAACAGTCTTCGTTTGTATGTTCGCACAACAAACCCATTCTTCATCTACAATGCAACAAAGGGTGTAGATCCAGATGTTGATGTAAACGGTTATCGTCAGACTGATACTCCTGTAACACGTCAGTATCTGTTTGGATTGAATTTAACATTCTAATTTAATCAATTAAGAAATAATGAATATGAAAAAGATATATTTGGCATTGAGCCTTTTTGCAGGACTCGCTTTGACCTCATGTAATCTTGATGAGTCGCCTGCTACTTCGTTGCCTCTTGATGAAGGTATTACATCTGAAATTGATTTGAAGAGTGCAGTAAAGGGTGTAAGTTATCTTCTTACAGAAGATCGTATGCTTTATGCTTCTGAGTTTGGACTCTATGCTGACCTTTTGACAAACGATTTTACAGTTATAAAGGATAATGGACAGTCATCTCCAATTTCAGGTTATACTTTGACAAAGCATGATGCTCTTCCTGAATATGCATATTGCTATATGTACAAAGCTTTAGCTAATGCAAACCTTGCTTTGAAATATTCTGATGCTCTTCCTGAAAGTGCAACAGTAAAAGAGCTTCGTGGACAACTTTATGCATGGCGTGCTTTGCTTCATTTTGATTTGGCTCGTATGTTTGCTCATATTCCAACTACTGTTGCTGATGTAAATGCAAAAGGTTCAGGTATAGTTCTTTCTACTCAGGTCTTGCCTGTAGATTTTAAAGGTACGCGTTCTACTTTAAAGCAGACCTATGATCAGATTATTGCAGACTTTACTGAGGCTGTAAAACTGATGGATAAGGATGCAAAAAAAGAGACAGGTTTTTTGAATTATTATGCAGCTTTGGCTCTTCGTGCTCGTGCTTATCTTTACATGGGAGAAAATGAAAAGGCACTTGCTGATGCAAAAGAGGTTATTGCTGATGGTGGTTATGAACTCTATTCTATTAAGGATTATGCAAGTGTTTGGAATAAAGAAGGTACAAGTGAGTCTATCTTTGAGTTGTTGATTACATCAAACTATAATCCTCAGCGTAATGGTATTGGTTATTATACTGATGCTTCTGGTTATGCAGAGTGTGGTTTCAATACTGCTGGTAAACTCTACAAGTATCTTACAGATAATCCTGAGGATGTTCGTAGTAATTTGATAAAGGTAGGTAAGGTTAGCAAAACTGCTGCAGATTCTTACTATCCAGCAAAGTATCCAGGTCGTGAAGGCATTTATGTAAACAATCCAAAGATCATCCGCCTTTCTGAGGTTTACTTGATAGCTGCTGAGGCTTCAGTTAAGTTAAATAAGGACGATGCAGCATCTTATATCAATGCAATTGAGAGAAATCGTGTTACAGGTTATCAAGATGTTGCTACTGTAGATATTGACGATGTAATCTTTGAATACGAGAAGGAACTCTTTGCTGAGAACCAGATAGCTTTTGCTTACTGGCGTAACAAGAAGAGTGTTACTAATAGACTTAAAAAAGTTATTGATTACGATAACGATAGAACTATTCTTCCTATTCCACAGCGTGAGATAGATTACAATCCTGCTCTTGAGCAGAATCATGGATATTAATCCTAAATATGGAGAATAAGTGAAAATTATTATAATGGAATTTTCAAATTCCATACTCTCTAAAATTAATACCAAAGAGGCTTGTAGTGATACACGCCTCTTTTTTTGTATCCTACTAAACTTCAGAATCCTTGAGAAGTTGAGCTGATTTACAGCAGTATTTTATATAGTAGTCATATTTTAGCCTTACCTTAGCAAGGATATTGCTAGGGAACAACAAGGTGCAGCAGGTGGAAAACGCTAAGTCGTTGTTAGAAATTAAAGCTAATACCCATGGAAATATGGAAATACTTCCATACTTTCTAAACTATAAATATAGGAGACTTGCTGTGTGCAGGTCTCCTTTTTAGTTAATTATTGATAAGAAGAATCGGAGTCACACAAGTTTGTGTCACACAACCTTGTATTACATGGTTAAATGGATTTTGTGGTTTGAGGCTGAAAAATATAACGGATTGAAAGATAAAGATGGAAAAATAAAACAAATTACTAAAAAGATTTTGGTATATCAAAAGAAGTTATTACCTTTGTGGTGGTGATTAATAGTTTATTTTTACATACTAAAATAGCTTTGATGATTAACTGCAAAAAATCAGGCAACATGAATTTTATATATGAGAAAAAGTAGATGAAAAAATATAATTAGTTCCCTCTTTGGGAATTAATTCTTATCTCTCTCTATTTTTTGGGGAGGCCTGCAGTGATGCAGGTCTCCTTTTTGTATAGACAGAATAAACCCCGAAAGCTTTGTTGTAACTTTCGGGGGTAATCAAGATTACCTATAATCGGTGTCTAAAAGAAAACCTTTAAAACCCCTTTTTTCAGGTTGAGACTTCGTCCCTGATGTTGTGTCTACATGCTTTTCCTTGTATGCAGGCATACAGATAAAAGCTTGTCCCACACCATCAGCCTTGCAGGCCACAACCTGAAAACCGGAAAAACCAAGAAAAAGTTTAGAATGCTGTGATTGTTTTAGTATTTACGTCATAATAATACTTTTCACATTGATCCTTAACCGGAGCAAAATTGAATAATATACCTGTAGGGGTGTTGGTCAGCCGCATATAATTCCACAATTGTTGACGTTGTTCTGTTCCCAAGTTAGTAATGGCCTTGCATTCCACAGCAACATTTCCTTTGCACAAAAAATCCATGTAATGTTTGTGTGATAAGGGGTGACCATGATAAGAGACCTGAAAATAGTGTTCTTTTTCAAAAGGGATTCTTTTTTCCTCCAACGATACTTTCATTGCCTCCTGATATACATATTCGTTCAGCCAAGGTCCTAATTCTTTATGGACTTCCTGGCAACACCCTACAATATCATAAACATATGATTTGAGTTGTATTATTAAATCTTGGTTAAGATTTGATTTATCAACAAATTCCATTCTTTTTTATATGATAAACGATATTATTACCACTGTTATGGTATTATTACTTTTCTTGTTTATTCGATTTTCTCTATTTTTCGCTCAGTGCTGCAAGCCGCAGGCTATTCTAAGATATCGGACAAGGACTGTCAAGCTTGCTTGGACAGGACTTGGAACGATGGCTTAGAATGAATGCTTGTAAAGCATACAGCACTGAACGGGTTTTTATGTTTTTCTTTTAAATCTCAAAGCAGTGTTATGCGAGTGAACCAATAATGCTGTTCTTATTTCAGCATTTCTTCAACTGCTCGTTGTAGTTGACGATCGTTACCTGTGAGGTAGTCTTCAGGTGTGTTATATACTGTGATATCTGGCTGAAGGGTGTTGTTTTCACCATATTTTCCGTGCATATCGAGGCATCCTACCTGTGGAATACCGAATATCATCTGATTATCCATGAGGGTTTCCCACCAAACGGCTGTCATAGTTCCTGCAACAGGTGCACCGATGAGTTTGCCGATACCCAATGTTTTATATACAAATGGGAAGCCATGTCCATTGCTATAGTCGTCCTCGCAAATAAGTACGCAGCTTGGTTTGGTCCATTTGTTCCATGGGTCACGGCCTATGAACTGGTCACGTGGTACAAAGCTCTGATACTGCACGCCAGAGAGGAGTGTGCAGAGATCGTCGTGTAGCCATCCGCCACCGTTATGGCGCTCATCAACAATAACAGCTTTCTTCTGACGATTGCTATCGTTGAGTAGTTCACTGAACACTGTGCGGAAACTCTCAGAGTCCATTGCTTTTACATGTACGTATGCAAGTTGACCATTAGAGAGCTTATTTACCATTTCTCTGTTGCGATCAACCCAACGACGATAGAGTAGGTCCTCTTCCTGTCCCTTTGAAATAGCTTTTATGCAGATATTGTCCTTGCGGTCTTTGATAGTGATGCGAACAGGCTTTCCTGCCTTTCCATCAAGGAGATAGTTATAGTCTTTTCCAGCCAGAATCTTTGTGCCGTCGATGGCCTCAATGATGTCGCCAGCCTTCACCTTGGTGTTAGCATTGGCAAATGGACTGCGACGGATTACTTCAGCAATTTTTATTCCATCACCTTCATATTTGTAGTCTGGGATAATGCCCAAAGTGGCTGTTCTTAGCTTTGCTCCATTTGGATAGAAACGGGCTCCAGTGTGTGAAGCATTGAGTTCGCCAAGCATCTCAGAGAGCATGTCGCGGAAGTCATAACGATTGTTGATGTATGGGAGATAGCGGCTATAGGTCTTTTTGTAGCCTTCCCAATCAACGCCATGAAGATCTTTCTTGTAGAACTTATCTTTTACCTGCTGCCAAATATGATTGAAGAGGTATTCACGCTCCTGATAAGGTTTGTAGTTGAAGTGTGCCTCGAAATCTACTTTCTTTACCTGATTGCTTGCAATATCATACTTTTTGATGCCTCCTGAACAGAGGAAGAGGTTTTTGAAATCCTTGTCGGCTTCAAAGCCACCACCACCTATACCTTTTGTTACAAGTTGTGTTGAATGATCGCGTATGCTTACCTTCCAGAGGTCATAGCCACCTTCGAAGCGTGCCTGATAATAGAGTGTTTCGCCGTCGTTAGAAAGAATGGCATCGCCCATGTTGCTTGAATTGTTGGTGAGACGGAGTATTCGGTCTTTGCAGTTGGCAAGGTCGAATTTTAATTCTTCTACCTTTTCAGGTTTCACCTCTTCGTCTTTACCTTTCTTCTTGTCCTTGGCTTTCTTTTCTTCTTTCTTAGCTTCCTCTGCCTTTTGTTTCTTGCCTTCCTCAGAGTTCTCTTTCCAAAGAGCATATTCCTCCTTGCTCATGCGGAACTGATCGTAGGCATCAACATCAAGGAACATGATATAAGCGTCGGATTCGGCTCCCCAACTGCCATGACTGCGATAGCCAGCCCTGTCGCTTTGGAATACGATAGCCTTGCCTCCCAGTGCAAAACGACCGCCTCCATCGTTATATCCTGAGTTGGTGAGGTTGTGAATTTCGCCGGTTCCATCGGCTTTTACGAGTGCTATGTCTGAATTGTTCCAGCCACCTTGTCCAATATATGTGGAAATGAGCCAACGACTGTCAGGACTCCACTGGAAATCCTGGTCGCCATCACTATAGCTATACATATATTTGCCGTCCATGAGTTTGCGTGTTTTATGTGTCTTCACATCAACAGCCATAAGTGTTGTGCGGTTTTGCAGGAAGGCTACGCTTTTACCATCAGGACTGTATTGTGGTTGGAAACTGGTGGAATCGCTCTTTACAAGCTGCTCTTCGACAATCTCAGTAGAGTAGGTAAAGAGCTTTTCGTTTTTGTTCTTTATGCTTGACTGATATATTTGCCAGAGTCCATTACGTTCTGAGGCATAGACAATGCTACGTCCATCTG
Organism: Prevotella sp. UBA4376; assembly: GCA_002391185.1. Lineage (GTDB taxonomy): Bacteria > Bacteroidota > Bacteroidia > Bacteroidales > Bacteroidaceae > Prevotella. Next base: position 34,838 of record DGRY01000118.1, on the reverse strand, counting down.
GAGCAAAGTCAACAGAACGTTCCTGTTCTGGGGTGTCGGTAATTTGCTTTGTGGTGTTGTATTCAACAGATGTTACATATACGTCACCATGAACAATAAAGGCTACTTCCTTGCCATTTGGCGAAACGCTAATTTCTCTTGCACCGCTAAATAATGTTTGGCGATCAAGGTCGATGTCGTTACGATCTGCTATAACATTGATGTTTACCTTCTCAGGGATTCCTCCTTTTTTGAGAGTGTATATTTCTCCATCATAACCGAAACAGAGAGTACCATTGTTTGCACGTGTGAGGAAACGCACAGGATTACCGTTGAAATGGGTAATTTGCTGCTTAGCATTTCCAGCTATGTTATTATGGAAAACATTGAAAGTACCGTCTTCCTCACTGAGGTAATAATAACTGTCGGCAGTGTCCCATACTGGGTTGCGGTCTTCGCCAGCAAAAGATGTAAGCTTAGTGTATTTTCCGCCACGTAGCATCCAAATGTCGCGTGTGATAGGTGAGGTGTGGTGCTTGCGCCATGGATCCTCGTAGCCTTTCATGTCGTGATAAAGTATGTCGCCATTAGCATTGATAGACAAATCTTGCATGGTGATCTCAGAAAAAAGTTTCATTCGGGCACCAGAAACAGTCGGTACTTCGAAAACCTGTGGAAATGTTCCTGGGAAGATGATGCTTGTTGCACTTGTTGCTATGTCGGCTTCTACAAGAATATGTTCGTTGTCGCGGAAACCAATAGGCTTCTCATTGCCACTATCAGTGGTTAGACGAATTGGAGAGCCTCCGTTCTTGTTGATAATGTACACATCAAGACTACCTTCGCGTGCCGATGAAAAGGCGATTTTTGAGCCGTCAGGGCTCCATAAAGGATAAGAGTCGTAGTTGGCATTTGATGTGATTTGACGAGCCGTTCCTCCGTTGCTTGGAACGGTGTAGATGTCGCCCTTGTAAGAGAAGGCAATAGTAGAACCATCAGGTGAGATGGCGCTATACCTCATCCACAGTGGGTTGCTTTGTGCCTGAGCAGATATGCAGAGCATAGCTAAGGCGATAGAAATAAATGTTTTTTTCATTATGTTGATAATTAGTCTCTATTTTTACAACTTTGGTTCTTCAACAGGCATATAGCTTACGCCAGTGAAGTTGTAAAGTATTGGCTTTTTTGAGAATTTCTGGAAATACTTAAGACAGTATTGACGCCATTCTTCAGCATTGTCATATTGTACTTTCAAAAGACTGTCAACCTGTTGCCAGCGTTCTGCATCGATATAAGGCTTGGTATTTGCCCATATCTTACGATATGATGCTACTTGTTCTACACCTCTGTAATATAGTGCACAGATTTCTTCCCATAGCTTGTCTCCATTCTGTAGTTCATAGTCCCAAGGCACATGATGGAACCACAGGAGATATTCGTCGGGACAAGTCTCAATGTTGTCGTAAAGACTGCGGTATGGCTCTCGATATTGGCTCACAGCATTTGTACCTTTTGAAGAACGATCGAAACCAATGCCTGTAGAGTCGGCTTTATGATAGTAAACAGGGCACCACTCAAGTGGATAATGTGCGATGAAACCGTCGGGTTCTGGACCATAGTGGTGGTCGAACTTGAAGATATGATGTAAACCTAATGGCATCATATAATCAACGCAAGCTTCACGACTTGTTGTCATCATATCCACTACAGGATAGTAGTCGAAGTTGTCGCCAAATGTTTGGAGAACCCATTCCTCGGCAATAAGACTTGATGATATCGTAGGATCCCATGCAAGACGACCAAAAGCGTACCAGTTGGCCTGAGAGAATGGGTGACCACACCAGTTTTTATCGTTTCCAACGTTACTTACGCCTGCAATACCTTTTAATTTTGATGGACTGACAAAATGGAAGAATTCTTTCCACATAGGAGAGAGGAATACTAAATGTTTGCTCTGACCTGTGTATTCCTGGGTTATCTGTAACTCTGCAAACTGAGTAGTAGCTTTCATGTTATCGAAGATAGGAGCATAAGGCTCACGTGGTTGAAAGTCAAGAGGACCATTCTTGCTTTGCAGGATAACATTGTCGCGGAACAGTCCGTCGAGATCTTTGAATTCAGAAACAGCCTGCATTACGCGGTCTTCGCCTTTGTGCTTAGAACCATAAACGAAACTTCGCCACATGATGATACCTCCGAAAGGTTTTACAGCATCGGCAAGCATGTTGGCACCATCAGCATGTGTGCGTCCGTAGTCGAAAGGACCAGGTTGTCCTTCGCTGTTAGCCTTTACGAGGAACCCTCCGAAATCAGGAATAAGCTTATATATTTCCTTTGCTTTTTTGTTCCACCAAGTGCGTACGCTGGCATCAAGTGGATCGGCAGTTTTTGTTTCACCAAGTGCCTTTGGTGTTCCGAAGTTTACAGAAATATATACCTTTATGCCATAAGGTCGAAGAATATCTGCAATGCGTTTTGTTTTGAGGAGATATTCCTTAGTAAGCATCTTTGGAGATGCGTTTACATTGTTGATAACGCTACCGTTTATACCTATAGAGGCGTTGGCACGTGCATATTCTTTTATGCGTTCAGCCCATGCCTTTGTTTCAGGACAGCCAAAGAAAATGCTTTTGCCAGCATACCCACGTTCTATACTACCATCGATATTGTCCCAATGATTTAGTATTCGATAGCTGAAAGCTGGACTGCTGTAAGCTCCCAAGCCTGGCTCGAATTTCATTTGCTGCATTTCGAGTGCGTGATAAACTCCATATAGAAGTCCCAATTCGCTGTGTGAGCAGATAGAGTCGCCATCATAAAGATAGCCATCGTCGTTTTTAAGCTGTTTGTTGATGACAAGACGGATGTGGTCGCCTTTCCAGTATTTTTTCATTTCCTGGATAGCAATCTGAAGGGTTGCGCCTCCTTTGGGTGCAATAACTTTTGCCGTGCCCACGCTATCGTAACGCAGCCAAAGGCGATGTCCGTCTTCTGCTTGCATAGTAAATGTAGTGGCAAGCAGAGATAGTGTAAATAATAGTTTTCTCATATTTTTGTTATAGTTATTTTTCCGCATATTCTGATGGGGTCATACCAAAATGTTTCTTGAATGCCGTGGAGAAGTGGGTTTGATTATTGAATCCAACACTATATGCAACCTGAGTAATGTTGATATCGCCTTCCTTGATAAGACGTGCAGCCTGTTCAAGACGGATATTACGTATGAATTCTCCTGTAGATATACCTGTAATCTCTTTCATTTTTCTGTGTAGTTGGGCACGGCTGATTCCAACCTCGTCAGAAAGGGCTTCAACATTGAATTCTGTGTTGGCAATATTGTCGTTGATGGATCTCATAATGCGATCCATCAAGATGTTGTTATTGCCTTTTACTTCTATTTTATCAACCTTACCCTGTTGGTTAAGTGCACCAGAGAATTTTCCTTTAAGTCGGCGAACATTATCTATGAGGTTATCGATGAGTATGTGGAGTTCTTCCATATCGAATGGCTTTGCGAGGAAAGCATCAGCACCTTTCTTGAGACCTGCCATTCTATTATCGACATCGCTTTTTGAAGTAAGTAAGATAACTGGTATATCGCTGATATTGCTATTTCTCTTTATTTCTTTGAGTAGGGTTAAACCATCCATTTCTGGCATCATGATATCGCTGATAACAAGGTCGTAGTTACCTGTGAGGAGGATGCGTAATGCTTCTTTTCCGTTGTTAGCATAGTCGAAACGATACCAGTTGGATAGCTCATTGTTTATGTATTTTGCAATTTCAGGATCGTCGTCAACAATAAGAATATTGCAGTTGCGATTGGCTGATGCATGATGTTTCTTCTGGTTTTCGCTGTCTTCAGACACAATTTCATCTGGGTTAAGATGTTTGCTTCCTAATGGTAATATAATCTCTATGCAGGCACCGCGTTTTCCGTCATTACGATTATAGGCTTTGATACTTCCGCCGTGTAATTGCACAATAGCCTTACAAAGATTGAGCCCGATACCTGTTCCTTCAACATGGAAATGGTTGTGGGTTCTTCTCTCTTGATAGAAGCGTTCAAAAAGTCGTTCGGTGTTTTGCTTAAATCCGATACCCGTATCCATAACTTGCATTATAACCTGATGCTCTTCTTTTTTCAAGATAATGGTTATTTCACCCCCATCAAAAGTGTATTTCAGTGCGTTTGAAAGCAGATTATTAACAACTTTATCAAAGTTGGAACGATCAAGATATAATGGCTCTACCATATAAGCTGGGAGCTCAGAATGTACAGACAGCTTAATGTCACGATCATTGGCATTATATTGATAAAGCGTTAATATACCTTCGATAAAATCCTTTAGATTGGTAGGTGTGCAATGAAGGTGCATTTGATTCTTATCAATCTTTCTTTCATCAAGAATCTGATTAACCAATAGCATAAGGCGTTGAGCATTATGGTCAATGGTTTCTAAATCCTGTTTGTCTTCATCAGTAGTGTGCCTTGCCATGAGTTTTTTCAACGGTCCCATGATAAGGGTTAAAGGAGAGCGAATATCGTGGGTGGCATCAATTAGAAATTTCATTTTCTGTTCTTCTAGTTCAACTTTTCTACGATGTTCATAGCTGAGAAGAATATATATTATTATTCCGATGAAAAGGAGCAAATAGATAAGTAAAGCCCATGTAGATGCGTACCATGGATCACCTACCGTTATTTTTATAATGCAGTTCTCTTTAGAATAAACTCCGTTGTTAGATGCTCTTACCTCAATATCGTAGCTTCCTGGCTTCATCTTTGTGAAGGATATAGCATTTCCACCTTCGTTGGTACTAATCCACTCTCCGCCGTTGATGCGATATTCGTAGCATATATCACTTGCGTTACGGAAGTTTAGTAATGAGAACTCCAAAGAGAAACTGTTTTGAGAATATGGAATGTCGTATTCGTTGCTCATACAACTTACACTTTTTCCATCAATAATGAAATTGGTTAGATAAACCTTATTCATTTCCATGTAGTTTCCTCTTACGTCCTCTGGATAAAAAACAGTGATTCCATCGTTGTTTCCTATGGCAATAAGATCGTCGGGGCAATGCATAATGGCACCTAAAACATATTCATGAGTTTTTAGACCATTTCCATTGATATGACCAATGAATTTTTTACTTAGATGATCATATTGCCATATACCCATAGTAGTTCCAATCCAGATGTCGTTGTGATTGTCGCGTACAATACCACATATCTGTTTGTTCTGAAGAATTTCGGAATTGGGGAACTTTTTGAGAGCCTTGTCTGCAACATTATAGATGTATAATCCATCGTCAGTACCAATGATTATATTTCCGTTGGTTGTTTCGCAAAGATAGTTGGCTTGTCTGTTTCTCAAAATACTAGTCCAACCATAGGTGTCAAAAGCTAAGGTTTGTGGGTTTAGACACGCAACACCATTTGATGTGGCTATCCATAGAAGTCCTTGACGATCTACAATCATGTGTCGTACCCAATCGTTACAAAGACTTCCATGGCGTCTTTTTTGACTCATGTTTAGAATGGTAATGTCTTTGGTTTTGCGGTCGTAAATATATAAGCCCTTACTATAGACAGATATAAATAATTTGCCCATTTCATCGTCTTTTATAGTGGATGCACCGCTACTTTCAAAGTGTAATTTCTCAACGTATGCTCCTGTATATGGGTTGTAGCTGAAAAGAGCACTACCTGTGGTAATCCAGTATCCTCCATCTTTGTCACGATATATGGTGCAGGTTCCGACAGGAGATGCAGGATGACTGACAATCTTTCCTTCTTTATTGAACTGATATACGCCGTTGTTCTGAACGGTACACCAAATATCTCCATTGTCACCACGTGCAACGGATGTGACTCCAGTTCCAATGCTGTAGCCTTGACTTGCAAAACTCCAGCTGCGGAATGCCATTTGTTGATTGTTGATGAGGTAGAGTCCCTTCATGTAGCATCCAATCCAAATATTATCGTCTTTGTCGGTGAGAATGGCATTAACCCATGATGTTGTAAGGTCAAAATGCTCGTTATTTGAATTTGTATAAGGAATAATACGGCGGGAACCTGCTGGCAATTGAAGTACTCCACATTCTGATGTTCCTAAATAAAGGTTGCCTTGTTTGTCAAATTGTGCACTATTGATAGTGATATGTCCTTTGTATGATCCTAGATCAATATTACCTTCGATTATCTTGTCTGTTGTGTAATCATAGTAGATGATTCCAAACATACAGATAATCATCATCTGATTTTTCCATGATTGGAAGAATGCTATAGGTGCTCCACATGGAGATACATAGTTTTTTACAGTTATCTTTCCGTTCTTTTTTTTGTAGCAGTAGAAGGTGTTTAAATGACTGCCTTGCCATAAATTTCCATGGCTGTCTTCAAAGATATGAGTAAAGAATAGTTCTTTGTTTCCGCGGGTATATTCTTTTTCTGCAGTTAGCTCGTTACTGTTGTTTTTAATAGAATATAGTCCATATCCAGCAGTTCCAATAAGGATGTTTCCGTTGTGACTTTGGATGATGTCGTAAACACGTGGCTGGATTCCATTAGGAAAGTTGTATCTGTGGAATGAGTTTGTTGCATAGTTATATCTCATCAGTCCTTTGGCACATCCAATCCAAAGATGCCCTGATTTGTCGATCTTTATTTGAGAAATTGTGTTGTCTATAATAGATGTAGTGTCTTTGCTATCATGCTGATAGTTTGTGAATCTGTAACCATCAAATCGGCTAAGACCATATTCTGTTCCTATCCAGATATAGCCGTAGTTGTCTTGAACGACACAGTTAATCAGACTGCTTGCAAGCTTGTCTGAGGTGTATAGTTGTCCGCTGTCGGCATGAGCCAACAGAAGAACCATCATTAATACAATGGTAGTAAGTTTGGTTTTTAGCTGAGACATTTTCTAACTTAAGTTTGCTGCAAATTTAGCTTTTGTTTCTTTTGTAACCTAATAAAATCCTCAAAAAATAAGAAAAATGAAACAAAATACAATGTATAGGTTACAAGAGATATAATTTTATAGAAAGAATATTCTTAATTTTGCAACGATAAAAATTTAAATCATGAAGAGACTACTGACTATTCTATCGCTAGTGGCACTTGTTCTTTCAGCGAGTGCTCAGGAGTTGTGGACTGGAACATTTGCCACCGCTCCAGAATTTACAGGTAGAGGTGATATGCCACAGCATAGTACCTTAACAGGAAATACAATCCGACAGATTGTAAAAGTGACAACTGCAGGTAAGCAGTTGCGTGTGCAGTTATCAAATGAATTCAGTGATATACCTGTTGAAATCAATGGTGTGTATATTGCTTTGGCAAAAGATACAACTGATATTGATTTGAAGACGGTGAAATGGCTGAAATTTGCAGGTAAGAAGAATGTGACTATCCCTGCACACCAGGCAATTTACTGTGATGCTTTTAATTACAATCTACCAAAGCTCACTCGCTTGGCAGTTACTATTTGCTATGGCAAGAGAACTCCAGAGCACATGACCTCTCATCGTGGGTCACGAACTAATTCATATATTGCTTTGGGTAATGTTAAGCCAGGTAAGAAGTTTGTTACTATTGAGAAGCTTGCTCACTGGTATAATATTGCCAAGATAGAGGTGAAAGCAAAGAAGCCTGCAATAGCTATTTTGGGTAATAGTATTACAGATGGTCGTGGCAGTACAACTGATGCGCAGAACCGTTGGCCTGATTTTATGGCAGAGGCTTTGGATGGAGAAGTAGGTATATTGAATTTGGGAATTGGCGGTAACTGCGTTGTTGAAGGTGGATTAAGTGAGCCTGCTTTAAAGCGCTTTGATCGTGATATTCTTGGTCAAAACAATATTGATAAGCTAATCATCTTCGAAGGAACCAATGATATTGGAACTTGTGGTGGTGCTTATGAAAAGAAGGCTCAGCAAGTTATAGACGCTTATAAGATTCTTATAGAAAAGGCACATGCCAAGGGAATAAAGGTGTATGGAGGAACAATTACACCTACTAAAGGTAATGGCTGGTACTCCTTCTTTCATGAGGCAATGCGTCAAACAATCAATGAATGGATAAGAAAGCCTGGTAATTTCGATGGAATCGTTGATTTTGACGAATTAGTACGTGATGCTAAAGATCCTCAGCAGCTTATCAAGGAATATTCAGATGATTGGCTTCATCTTAACCCAAAAGGATATGAAGTGATGGGAAAATATGCAGCGAAGGTTGTGAAATAAGAGATAATAAATTGTAGCTTAAGAAATAACTAAAAACAAATATCATGTCACAAAATGAAAACGAAGCTCGTGGCTTCTACAAACTTAATTGGTTGCAGCGAATAGGATTCGGCTCTGGCGACCTTGCACAGAATCTGATTTATCAGACAATTAGTATGTATCTGTTGTTTTTCTATACCGACATCTTCGGACTTGAGGCTGCTCACGCAGCAACAATGTTTGGTGTTGTTCGTGCTATAGATGTGCTGTGGGATCCTTTGGTTGGAACCTTTGTAGATAAGCATAATCCTAAACTTGGTAAGTATCGTTCTTACCTTGTGTTTGCAGGTATTCCTTTGACTGTTCTTGCTATTCTGTGCTTCTGGGATGGAATGGCTGATTCTAATTATACAGTTAAACTTATATACGCATACGTTACTTATGTAGGTATGTCAATGCTATATACATTAATCAATGTGCCTTATGGTGCTTTGAACAGTTCTCTCACTCGTGATACAGATGAAATTACTGTTCTTACATCTACGCGTATGTTTATGGCTAACGTTGGTGGTTTGGCTGTTTCTGCAGGTATTCCAATCCTCGTTGCTGTTATGGCAGGTATTACGGAAGTTGAAAACCTCCCAATAAAGATGGCTCTTTTTATGGGTCTTGGTTCTCTTCCTTCATTTATATTTATGCCATTGGTTCCTGCTATTAAGAAGGCTGTAGGTAAAAAGAATATGTTCTATCTTTTCCTTTCTGTTGCTATTGTTGGTATGGCAATGTTGTATGTTATCACCAAGACAATGAATATGGAAGAGAATATGACACTTATTTATATAGCTCAGTTTATAAAGTCAACAGGTGTGATTGTTGCAACAGGTTATATGTGGGCTCTTATTCCTGAGGTAATCTCTTATGGTGAATATACAACAGGTAAGCGTATCTCGGGTATCGTAAATGCTCTTACTGGTATTTTCTTCAAGGCTGGTATGGCTATGGGTGGTGTTGTTCCTGGTATTGTTCTTGCAATATGTGGCTATCAGGCAGCAGCAGAGGAAGCAAGTACTCTTCCTAAAGACTCAAATGCTTGGTTCATGACCATGCTTATTTATTCGCTTATTGGTCTTGCTCTGCTATTCTTCTGTTTCACTCAGTGTAAGGAACGTGTTGTTATGGATAAGAAGGATACAGAAAATGTAAAGGTTAGTGATTTATGGGCAGAGTTCTTTCATAACCGTCCACTTCGTGTTGTAGCTTTGTTCTTTATTACAGCTTTTGCAATGATGTCTGTTGGTAATGCTGCTGGAGCTTATTATATGAATAACCTTCAAGCTCAATCACCACTTGCTCAAGAAGGTATTCTTTGGCTTGTATGTGTGATTCCAGCCATGTTGCTTCTGTTGGCAATGTTTATCATTTCAAAATATGAGCTTACAGATGAGGTTATAGACAAAATCAATCAGGAAATTGAAAATCGCAAATAAAAAACAAATGAACAAAAGAATTATCTCCATCGCGCTGGCTTCGTTGATGCTTGCACCTATGGTTGGTGTGGCTCAGAAGAAAAGTCAGCCAACAATGAAAGATGTAATTGGTAAGCACTTCCTTATTGGTTGTGCGCTTAACACATGGTACGCTGCTGAAACAAATCCAAAGGCTACAAAGGCAATAACTGATAATTTTAATTGTGTTGTTGCTGAGAACTGTATGAAGGGTGAGATTATTCATCCTGAAGAGGATCGCTATGACTGGACAAGTGGTGATAGTCTTATAACCTTTGCCGAGAAACATAATATGACAGCTATCGGCCATTGTCTTGTCTGGCATTCTCAGGCTCCAAAATGGATGTTTACAGACAAGGAGGGTAAAACTGTTAGTCGCGAGGTGCTTATAGATCGTATGTATCATCACATCACAACAGTTGTTTCTCACTATAAGGGTAAAATCAAAGGCTGGGATGTTGTTAATGAGGCTATAGAAGATGATGGTAGTTTTAGAAAGAGTCCTTATTTTAAGATTATCGGTCCAGAGTTCATAGAACTTGCATTTAAGTTTGCACATGCTGCTGATCCTGATGTAGAGCTTTATTATAATGACTATTCTATGAATAAGCCAGGCAAGCGTGCAGCTGTAGTGAAACTTATCAAAGACCTAAAGGCTAAGGGCTGCCGTATAGATGCTGTTGGTATGCAGAGTCACAATGGCTTTGACTATCCTGATCTCACAGAATATGAGCAGAGTATTCAGGCTTATATTGCTGCAGGTGTAAAGGTGCAGTTTACAGAGTTGGATCTTAATGTTCTTCCACAGCCGTGGCAGTTTAATGGTGCAGGTATAGAGCAGCATTTTGCAGCTGGCGATCCTAAGATGGATCCTTATACTAAGGGATTAAGCAAGAAGGCACAGGCTAAGTTTAATGAACGTTATCTGGCATTCTTTAAGCTTTATCGTAAGTATGCAAAAGACATCGAACGTGTGACCCTTTGGGGCGTTGATGATGGCACAAGCTGGTTAAATGACTGGCCTATCAACGGACGTACTAACTATGGCTTGCTTATTGATCGCAACTTCAAGGTTAAGCCAGTTGTGAAAGAGATTATTAAATTGTTTGAATAATTAAAAACATATACGTTATGAAAGCAAGATATTTGTTTCCAAAAGATTATATGGCAGATCCTTCTGCCAATGTGTTCAACGACAAGTTGTATATCTATCCTTCTCATGACTGGGATAGTGGTGAATGTTTTGATGATGATGGTGGTCACTTCCAGATGAAAGACTATCATGTTCTTCGTATTGATGGTGACCCAATGAAGGATGAAGTTGTTGACTGCGGTAAGATTCTTGATGTAGAGGATGTTAAATGGGCAGAAAAGCAGATGTGGGATAATGATGTTGTTGAGAAAGACGGCAAGTATTATCTTATCTTCTCTGCAAAGGATTATAATGGTGTATTTCATCTTGGTGTAGCTGTTGCTGACAAGCCAGAAGGGCCTTTCGTACCTCAGGATGAGCCAATCCGTGGTTCTTTCTCTATTGATCCATGTGTATTTAAAGACGAAGATGGTCAGATTTACTGCTATTTCGGTGGTCTTTGGGGTGGACAGCTTCAGTGGTATCGTGCTCCTGAGAAGTTGACAAAGGAAGGCGTTGACCTTGGTCCTGCAGCAGATAAGAAGACACAGCTTTATACTACACCAGATACTCCTGCATTAGCAAGCTTTGTTGTTCGTATGAGTGATGATGTGATGCAGTTCTCAGAGGCTCCACGTGCAGTAGAGATTGTTGACGAGAACGGTGAGCCATTGAAGGCTGGTGATCCACATCGTTTCTTTGAAGCATCTTGGATGCACAAATATAATGGCAAGTATTATTTCAGTTATTCAACTGGCGACAGTCACATGCTTTGTTATGGTGTAGGTGATAATCCTTATGGTCCTTTCACTTATAAGGGTGTTATCCTTGAGCCTGTTGTTGGTTGGACAACTCATCATAGTATTACTAAAGTTGGTGAACAGTGGTATCTTTTCCATCACGACTGTGTTCCTTCAAATGATACAACATGGTTGCGTTCTCTCAAGGTTCTTCCATTAGAATATGATGCTGAAGGCAATATACTATTGGTAGAGGAGAAGTAAAGGTGTTATACCTAGATAAAAAAGTCCTGGAATTCTTTTCCAGGACTTTTTTATTCTTATTACTTAAGATATCTTATGTCATAAGATGATTTTGTAGTAATGCAATATTACTATTGCTTTACTTTGTTGAATTGGGCATTCTGTGGCAATACATTGCTCACTTTTTCAGTGTATTCGCTAATCTTGAGACTTGCGCTACAGAGAATGTTTTCAACATTGTCACCAATCTTGAAGATGTAGTTGCCTGCATCAACCTTCCACTGGCTGTTAGCTTCGTCGAAACTTGCAAGGTCGCGTTTTTGGATTGTCATGGTAAGAGTTTGGCTTTCTCCAGGTTTCAATTCATGAGTTTTTGCAAATGCCTTGAGTTCCTTAGCTGGTTTCTCGTAAGCACCCTTAGGAGCTGTTACATAAACCTGAGCAACTTGTTTGCCGGCAATCTTACCGGTGTTCTTAACCGATACGCTAACTGTGATCTTGTTGCCGTTAATCTTTACTGATGGTTTGCCAAATGCAAATGTGGTGTAGCTTAGGCCGTAACCAAACGGATAGGCTACTTGTTTGTTGAATGTATCGAAATAGCGATAGCCAACATAGATATCTTCCTCGTGGTTGGTGAAGTTGTATCCACTCATTTGTCCATTGTAGAGTTGTCCTGCTACTTCATATCCATCGCCTAATCCCTGAGGGTAGCCTTTTGTAGAAGGTACATCCCATGCGCTTATAGGCCATGTTGATGTGAGGTGACCAGATGGGTTTGCTTTTCCTGTTAGAACATCGGCAACAGAGTTACCGCCTTCTTCACCTGGTTGCCATGCTACGAGAATAGCATCTGCTCGGTTGCGCCAGCTTGCTGTTTCTATCACAGAACCGCTGTTGATGATAACAATAACTGGTTTGCCTTGTGCACGGAAAACATCAGAAACGCGTTCTATCATGGCTTTCTCGTCGGCGGTGAGATTGAATTCGCCTTCAATCATTCTATCTATGCCTTCGCCTGCCTGACGTCCAATAGTGATGATTGCTGCATCGGCCTCAGGTGCTTCGTGTTCTACGCATCGGCGAGAAATTTCTATTTCTTCAAGTTTTGGCTTGCCTTGATCAAGGAACCACATCCAAGGGTTCTTGTCGGCTTTGAGTTTCACCTTTGCGTACTCTACGTATTTCTCATATATGTCGGTAAGGAGTTTTGTTGTTTTAACACCAACATTGTTCAAACCTTTTACCATGTCAACGACATAAGGCATATTTACAGCGCCTGATCCAAGACCGCCACCTGAGAAATCATAAGAGTTAACTCCGAATAGGGCAACAGTCTTTAGATCCTTGATAGGAAGTGTGTTGTTGTCGTTCTTTAGAAGAACCATTCCTTCTGTGCTACTCTGGCGAGTGATAGCTGCATGAGCTTTTAGATCAGGCTTGTTTGTGAACTGATATTTGCGGAAAGCTGGAGTTTTTACGATATACTCAAGCATGTTGCGAACATTGCGGTCAACATCTTTTATGTTGAGTTTTCCTTGGTTTACGGCATCAATGATGGCTTGTGTCTGTGTAGGATAACCAGGCATCATAAGGTCGTTTCCGTTTGTTACTTGTTCGTAGGTAGGAAGGTCTGAACGTAGTCCAATCCAGTCGGTCATCACAATTCCCTTGAATCCCCAGTCGTTGCGTAGGATATCTGTAAGCAATCCATGGCTATTTTGAGCATATTCGCCATTGATTTTATTGTATGATGACATGAGAGTCCAAGGTGCACTCTCGCGTACAGTCATTTCGAATCCGCGAAGATATATTTCGCGAAGTGCTCGCTGAGAGAGGCGTTCGTCAACACGTGTGCGTTCGTTCTCCTGTGAGTTAACGGCATAGTGTTTGGCACTAACACCTACGCCTTGACTTTGAACACCTTTTGTGTAGGCGATACCCATTGCGCCTGTTAGGAATGGGTCTTCTGAATAGTATTCAAAGTTGCGTCCGCAAAGAGGACTGCGGTGTATGTTGAGACCAGGGCCGAGGACAACGTCGCAACCATATTCGAGTGTTTCATTACCAATGGCACGACCTACTTTTTCCATGAGTTCTGTGTTCCATGTTGAGGCTAAGCATGTACCAACCGGAAACCCTGTTGCATAGAAGGTTTGTGTGGTGCCTTTGCGTGTTGGGTTGATGTGCACACCGCCTGGACCATCTGTGAGAACCGTAGCAGGAATGCCAAGTCGTGGGATGGCTACTGTTTGACCTGCTGCTCCAGCTACAAGTTTTGCCTGATGTCCTAGCATAGCGCCAGAACCGGCAAATCCGTCATTACCATCGCCCACAAGCAGTTGGGCTTTTTCCTCTAAGGTCATTGCCTTGAGCACTTCGTCGATGTTGTCGGCTCTAAGTTGTGGAGCCTGTTGTGCATTCATTGTCATTGCTAGGAATAAGGCTGTGATGCCAATAGAAAGTTTTTTCATATTAATCTATATTTATGTTGTTAGGTGGTTATAATAGACTTTCCAGATATGCCATCTGTTCATCGGTTGTAGCCCATGATGTTACGAATCGGCATACCATAGATGTTTCGTCATAGGCTTCCCAATGAGTGAACAGCACTTTTTGTTCGAGTTCTTTCACCTTTTCGTTTGGAATGATTACAAACTGTTGGTTGGTAGTAGAATCGATGAACAGCTTGTAGCCTTTCTTTATGAAGAGTGCTTTCATCTGTTCTGCTTTTTCAATGGCATATTTTGAAATCTCCATATAGAGTGGGAGAGTGCTGTTGTTGTATTTTGTGAATAGTGCATCAAACTGCAAGCCGATAGTTCTTCCCTTTGCCATCAATGCTCCATGCTGTTTTATGATGGTGAAGAAATGGCGTGGTGCGTTGTTCTTTGGGAAAACAACAGCTTCGCCTAAGAGTGCTCCAACCTTTGTTCCTCCGATGTAGAAACAGTCGCAGTGTCGTGCTATGAATGGCAGATCGATGTCGTTGCCTGTTGACATTAGTCCGTAGCCCATTCTTGCTCCGTCAAGATATAACTTCAGGTTGTATTTCTTGCACACGTTGTGTATTGCTTCTATCTCGTTGCGCTTGTAAACAGTTCCTAACTCAGTTGGGAATGTGATGTATACTATTCCTGGTTGTGCAAGGTGGCGGTTGCTTTCATCGTGTACAAACCAGTCCATGTATTTTTCAAGATCCTCAGCACGCAACTTGCCATCGTGTTGCTCCAGTGCAATGATTTTGTGTCCTGAGAATTCGATGGCTCCTGCTTCGTGAACATTGATGTGAGCAGTTTCGATAGTGATAACAGCCTCGCATTTTTCCAGAATACCATCTATACATGTCATGTTGGTCTGTGTACCTCCACTTAGAAAGAAGATGTCGGCATCTGGCGCTTCGCATGCTTCGCGAATTTTCTTTTTAGCTGATTCACTCCATTGGTCTATTCCGTATGTAAGACTCTGGATGTCGTTAGTTTCTATAAGGTGCTGCAATACTTTTGGATGTGCACCATTGCAATAGTCGCATTCGAATGATACCATATTCGTACAATAATGTATTTGAAGTTATTTTTATAGAACGTTTTGGTTATTACGGGTTTATTGTATGCAAAAATAGCTATAATCTTTCAATACGCCAAGTTTTTGGATAAATAAAAAAATACTAATCCTTTTGCTATTCCGTTGATAATTAGTAATTTTGCAGCAAATTCGAATTTTAAGTATTAGTTTTTAATTATGGCAAAAAAAGCTTTATTGATGATTCTCGATGGATGGGGAATCGGAAAGCATGATAAGGGTGATGTTATCTACAACACTCCAACTCCTTATCTGGATTATTTGACAGCAGTTTCTGCTCATTCAGAGCTTCAGGCTTCAGGCGAGAATGTAGGTTTGCCTGACGGACAGATGGGTAACTCAGAGGTTGGTCACCTTAATATTGGTGCAGGTCGTGTTGTATATCAGGATTTGGTAAAGATTAACAAGGCTTGTCAGAGTGGCGACATCCTGAAGAATCAGGAGGTTGTAAATGCTTATAGCTATGCTCAGAAAACAGGTAAGAAGGTTCACCTCATGGGTCTTACTTCTAATGGTGGTGTTCACTCAAGCCTCGATCATATTTTCAAGTTTGTTGAGATTGGTAAGGAATATGGTTTGAAGAACCTTTTTGTTCACTGTTTCATGGATGGTCGTGATACCGACCCTAAGAGTGGTAAGGGCTTCATAGAGCAGTTGCAGAAGGTGTGTGAAGCTAATGATGCAAACATTGCCAGCATCATTGGTCGCTTCTATGCTATGGACCGTGATAAGCGATGGAATCGTGTAAAAGAGGCTTACGATCTTCTTGTTTCAGGTACAGGTAAGCAGGCTACTGATATGGTTAAGGCTGTTGAGGAGAGCTATGCTGAGGGTGTTACCGATGAGTTCATCAAGCCAATCAACAATGCAAATGTAGATGGTACTATTCAGGAGGGTGATGTTGTTATCTTCATGAACTTCCGTAACGATCGTGCCAAGGAGCTTACTGTTGTGCTTTCACAGCAGGATATGCCAGAAGAAGGCATGCACACAATCAAGGATTTGCAGTATTATTGCATGACTCCTTATGATGCAAGCTTTGAGAATGTTCATATCCTCTTCCCTAAGGAGAATGTTCAGAACACTCTCGGTGAGTATCTTGCAGCTCATGGTAAGAAGCAGCTTCACACTGCAGAGACAGAGAAGTATGCTCACGTAACCTTCTTCTTCAATGGTGGACGCGAGGCTCCTTATGATAATGAGGATCGCATTTTGGTTCCTTCACCAAAGGTTGCAACCTACGATCTTCAGCCAGAGATGAGTGCTTACGAGGTTAAGGATAAACTCGTAGGAGCAATCAACTCTCAGGAGTATGATTTTATCGTTGTAAACTTTGCTAATGGCGATATGGTTGGTCACACAGGTGTTTACAATGCTATTGCTAAGGCTGTATGGGCTGTTGACAACTGTGTAAAGGATGTTATCGAGGCTGCTAAGGCTAACGATTACGAGGCAATCATTATTGCCGATCACGGAAATGCTGATCATGCTATCAATGAGGAAGATGGTACACCAAATACCGCACACTCACTCAACCCTGTGCCATTCATTTATGTAACCAACAACAATTCGGCTACTGTTAAGAATGGTCGTTTGGCTGACGTTGCTCCTTCAATCCTTCATATCATGGGTCTCGAGCAGCCAGCTGACATGACAGGTGAGAACCTTATTTGTGATTAATATACAAGATCACTTCTTCTTTGCAACAAGGGCGATTCACTTTAGGTGGGTCGCCTTTATTTGTAGATAAAATAGTTTTACTTCTTGCTTTACCTCGCTTTTGATGCTTAGTTAGCAAATTTTTTTTTCCTAGTAGGAGCGTAAATTTTTTCTAACTATAAACCTAAAATTCCTCTATAATGCCTCTATAATGCGTCTATATTGGATATGATAAAATAGTATTACAATATAAAGGTGCTTGCAGTGTGTTTTAGGATGCAATTTCTTTGTGGTTTGCCTATTTCTTTGTAACTTCGCAAAAAATCTATATTTCTATGAACGTAATAATAGAAGAGTCTTGGAAAAAGTATTTGGCAGAGGAGTTTAACAAGCCTTATTTTGCTGAACTCACAACCAAAGTGCGCGATGAATATCAGCGTGGAGTGTGCTATCCTCCAGGAAAACTTATATTCAACGCCTTTAACCTATGCCCATTTGACAAGGTTAAGGTTGTTATTATTGGTCAAGACCCCTATCATGAGCCTGGTCAGGCAATGGGATTGAGTTTCTCTGTGCCAGATGGAATAATGATGCCGCCCTCTTTGCAGAATATCTTCAAGGAGATAGAGCTGGATTTGGGAAAGGCAGTTCCAAGCACTGGCGACCTTACACGATGGGCTGAGCAGGGTGTGTTGCTGCTGAATGCAACTCTAACAGTAAGGGCTCACGAAGCAAACAGTCATCAGCGCCTGGGCTGGAGCTTGTTCACAGATGCAGCTATAAAGGCTCTTAATGCAAACAGAGAGAATATTGTTTATATGCTTTGGGGAGGTTTTGCCCGTTCAAAGAAATCGTATATTGACGCAAGCAAGAATTGCATTCTTGAAAGTGTTCACCCTTCTCCTCTTTCGGCAAATCGTGGGGGATGGTTTGGGCAGCATCAGTTTTCAAGATGCAATGAATATTTGAAGAGTAAAGGATTAAAGGAAATAGATTGGTAAGGGATGAAGGAACTGCACATATTGCAGGTGGGCAACGTGCTTGTATCACCTGATGTTTTTACAGAAAAATTCTGCTGCGACCTTGAAAAGTGCAAGGGCATTTGCTGTGTTGAAGGTGATGCCGGTGCTCCTGTGACCATGGATGAGATTATGGGCATAGAGGACACTCTTGACACAGTGTGGGAGGATATGTCGGCAAGTGCACAGAGTGTGGTTGACAAGCAAGGTGTGGCATATACAGATCGCGAAGGCGATTTGGTGACAAGTATTGTAGGAGGCAAAGATTGTGTTTTCACCTGTTATGAAGGCGATTGTTGTCTGTGTGCTCTTGAAAAAGCTTATAGGGCAGGCAAAACAAAGTTTGTGAAGCCAATCAGCTGTGCTCTTTATCCTATTCGTGAAAAGAAGCTGGCAGAAGGGTTATATGGTTTGAACTATCATAAGTGGAAGATATGTCAGGATGCAGTTAAGAAAGGGCAGGAACTTGACTTGCCTGTGTATAAATTCCTTGAGGGACCGCTTGTTAGACGCTTTGGGCAGGAATGGTATGATGAACTGTGTGAAGTGGCAAACGAACTGAAGGAACAAGGCTACATCTAAAAAACAAGAACTGCATTCTCTGCGAAGGGAATGCAGTTCTTGTTAAGAGTGATATGATGAGTAGTTTTAACTCTTTCTGTAGTCTTTAGGAGAAACTCCCACGTGTTCTTTGAAATACTTTCCAAGAAAACTCTGTGATGTGAAGTGCATAATCTCGGCAATCTCCTTTATGGATTTTCCTGTGTATTTCAGCAACATGCGAATCTCAACAATAACATAGCCGTCTATCCAGTCGTTGGGCGATCGGTTGGTGGCTTGTTTCACCATTTCGGCAAGGTATTTAGGGGTGATATCCATTTGTTCGGCATACCAGCTAACAGTGCGTTCTTTCATGTAGTTGTGGCTCACAATCTCGATGAAATCGCCAAAAATGTGCTCTGCTCTGTTTTTTGAAACTATCTGTTTGCCTTCTTGAGCCAAATAGATTATATTGCTGAGATCGTAGATAATAGTTTTTATCATAGAGCCAACCAATTCTTTGCGGAAATGATGTTTTGAATCATCAACCTTTTTCTTCAGCTGAGAGTAATACATTGCAAACTCAGAAGCCTGAGTCTTTGTAAGCTGCAGAATAGGGCGAATGGTTATGTTTATGAATAGTAAGGCTAATTCCCTGAATCCTGTGAGCATGTCGCGGAAATAGTCGTAGCTTATCATAAGCGCCTTGCCTTCACAGTCATTGCTGATTTTTATTTCATCAATGATTTGACCACGACTGAACACGACAAAGTTGTTTGCTTTTGCATTGATTTGTTGAGTGTTTGACATATAGGTTATATTGCCTTTCTGTATAAGCAATATACCTAAACATTGCATGCGAACAGGTCCCTCTGGTACAGCAAGGTCTTTGATATTGTCTATTAGTAGAAGTTCCTTGTCAATGTGGCAGCCATAGTATAGGTCAAGGAAGTAATCTACATTTACTGTAGGTATTTTAGTTTCCATATTTCTTGATTTCTTATGTACAAAGATAGTTGAAAAATACAGAATATGCAAGGTTTTTACAATAAATCTGTGCGCTTAGTACATCCAACTGGCATGATAGGATTCTTTTAAACCTATGCCTTCAACGTTCTGGATTTGAGTGCTACGAAAATATCTGTCGCCATGTATTTTGGGACGACGGATATAATTTTGAGTAAAAAGAGCATATGTCTGTTCATCCGTAGTACCATTGCAAATGTATTCAACACCAGCGACGTTAATGTGCTCTCCTTTTCTGGCATCTCGTATTGTTACTCTTAGATATCCGTAAAAGCCTGTACCAAATTCATAGAAGACATTATTTCCTTGATATTCAGAATATCGAGGCTTAATGGTGTAACCTTTTACTATTGTTGGATAAAACGAATGTTCTGGCTTACAATAGCTTTTTTCTGGAAGCACAATGGCATTTATCCATAGCGCAGATGCATATTCTGTGCAGTCATGCCATGTAGTAGCAATATTTATACGATTGTCTATCAATTCTCCTTCGTTGGTTAGTTTTCTGTCAGATAGCCTGCATAGCCAGTTCTCATCTGTGTTATAGCAGAATTTGTTTCCTTCGGCATTAATGCCATAAAAGCAGAGAGCTATCTGTTTGTCTTGCTTTTTAGATGATGTAGGGAGATAAGTTATGGCAATAGTGTTACTATCTGGGCGTAGAAACCTTGTGACATCATAGTGTATGGAGATTTCTTTCTTGTCATCAGGTATAATGTTTCTGATGTCTGACGATACCCTGCTACTGTTTACATATAAGATATAATGCCCTGTTGAAGAAATGGTTATCTCTCCACAAATAGGAGTATCTTTCACAAGATAAGTATTTCTGAACCACACTCCTGAAGTGCTGTCTGCAAGAGGATGTGCTATCCATTGTTGTTGTTGAGGTTGGCACATTCCGTGTATTGATAAAAAAAGGAATATAATGAATAGTATTTGCTTCATCATTTCTTATTTTAATATGTATTTCTCGTCTTTTTTCAGTTTACGACTTACTGTTTTACCATTATATTTTATTCTAACGTAGCCTTCTGTTTTGCTATGTATTTCAGCTTTTGTTACTTTTCCATTTTTCCACGACATATCAATGACGTATCCTCCACGTGCACAAATGCCTTTTATTTCTCCATTGCGCCATGCGTCGGGTAGGGCAGGAAGGAGTATTATCTCGTTCATGTGACTTTGTACAAGCATCTCACATACACCTGCTGTACCACCGAAATTGCCATCAATCTGAAATGGCGGGTGTGCATCAAAAAGATTGGGATAAGTACCTCCTGAACGTCTTGCTTGCGGTCCATTGTAGTTGTCCGGAGTTACATAGGTGAGAAGATTTCTTAATAGTTTATAGGCATGATTACCATCACCTAAGCGTGCCCAAAGATTTATGCGCCATCCTGTACTCCACCCCGTACTCTTGTCGCCTTTGATTTCAAGAGAGCGACGAGCTGCTTGCATAAGTCCTTTGTTTACCCCAGATTCATCTTCCATGATAAGATTCTTGCCTGGATAAAGCCCAATCAAGTGACTCTGATGTCGATGTTGGAAGTCATAATCATCCCAATCGAAATACCATTCATTTAAGTCGCCCATGTGTCCTATTGTATAGGGATGAAGTCTTTGGTAGATATCATTTAGTTTTGCAACTAAGGTCTTGTCATCAGGATAAAGTATCTTATGAGCTTCTTTTAGACTTAGCAACAGCTCTTTTATAATTGCAAGGTCTGCTGTGCCGCCATAGCAGGTCGTGCCATGATATCCTTTGTCAGTTACGTAATGATTCTCAGGCGATGTGCTTGGAGCTGTTATTAGTTCATTAGGATGCTTTGGATTATTGATTAGTGATCCAATAACAAAATCTGAAGCCCCTTTTAAAAGAGGATAAATCTCTTTGAGGTATAGACTGTCTTTTGTGAATAGATAATGTTCCCACAGACTATTGACAATCCATGCACCTCCAAGATTCCAGTTTGCCCACATAGGGCTGCCTTTACCTCCTCCAACAGGGGCTGTTTTGCACCATATATCGCTGTTGTGTGCTGCACACCAACCTTCTTTTACACCGTAAAAGTTCTCTGCTGTATGCTTCCCGTTTACGGATAATCCCTTAATAAAGCCAAGTAGAGGAGCAGCCATTTCACTAAGGTTAGCTACTTCTGCAGGCCAGTAGTTCTCCTCAATGTTAATGTTCATAGTGTAATCAGAACGCCAAGGACTCCAAAGATGAGGTGTCCATAGTCCTTGCAGATTAGCAGGAACAGAGGGCGTTCTACTGCAGCTTATTAGTAGATAACGTCCAAATTGAAAGTATAGATTTTCAAGATATGCAGCCTCGCCGCTTTTCTTTACTTGCTTATAATTGTCAGTATATGCAAGTAGTAATGAGTCTGTAGGATATTTGGTGTTTACTTTTTCTCCTTTAAGTTTTAAACTCATGCGGGAAAAGTATTTTTGATAGTCTTCTATATGGTGTTTACGAAATTGCTCGTAGCTATAGTTGATAGTATGCCAAATATCATCAGATGCTTTCTCTAAATAGGGGGCAGCTTCTTTTACAGGATGTTTATCAAAACCATTAAAACTTGTTTGATTAACTATATATATTATTGCTTCATCGGCGCTTGTCAGATATATGCTGCTGTCTGCTGCCTCTATACTTCCTCCTTTTGTCTGAACACGAAGTATTGTGCATGTATGTGTAGTTTCTTTCTCGCTCCCTGCAGCATGTGCTAACATCGTTAACTGATTACCTTTTGCTTTTACATGATGTGGCACCTGTGATGTTAGCATTATACGTGTAGTTATAGCACCTGTTTTATTTGCATTTAATCGTATTGCAATCAGGTGATCAGGATTACTTGCAAAATACTCTCGTGAATAGTTAGTATTGCCTTGTGTATAGTTTATCTTTACAAGAGAACTATCCAGATTGAGTTCACGGTAGTAATTTGTTACCTTACCTTCAACTGCATTTTCGATATGTAGTGTTGCAAGAGGCATGAAAAATGCAGCTTCCTCACCTTGTACGTTGAGCTGTAATGAGTCTGCAAGTTTATAATCTTCACGAAACAGTGCTTCTCGGATTTTATTTATCCATATTGATTTTCCTTTTCCTTCTTCTTTGGAAACTGGTTTGTTGTCCCAAAATGTAATGTCGTTTAGATAGATTATCTCTTTGTTTGTTCCGCCATATATTAGTGCACCAAGTTTACCATTCCCAATGGGAAGAGATTCTTCAAAAAAACTTGCGGGCTTATTGTACCATAGATATAATGGCGTGTGTGAATTTGTTGCATGTATAATTGCTGCAACTAAGTAGAAGAATAGTAAGGTGATGGCTTTTTTCATGTGATGGATGGTTATAAAAAAAAGCATGGTCATAGAGTGGCCATGCTTTTTGGTATGATAAGTTTGGTATTATGCATCGATATTTGCATAGGTCGCATTCTGCTCAATAAACTCACGACGTGGTTCTACATCATCGCCCATGAGCATAGAGAAGATTTCATCGGCTTCTGCTGCATTTTCTATACTTACTTGCTTAAGCAAGCGAGAAGAAGGATCCATAGTGGTTTCCCACAACTGCTCTGGGTTCATTTCACCCAAACCTTTATAGCGTTGTGTGTGAATATTCTTGTCTTCAACTCCATTTCCGTATTTGTCAATGAAAGCTTGACGTTGCTGTTCTGTGTAGCAATATTCACTCACACGGTTCTTGAATGAACACTTGTAGAGTGGAGGAGTAGCTATGTAGAGGTGACCTTCTTCGATAACTCTTGGCATGTAGCGATAGAACAAGGTCATAATCAATGTTGCAATATGTGCACCATCGACAT
>DGRY01000118.1:9231-11273 GCA_002391185.1 Prevotella sp. UBA4376 | reverse complement strand
AATCTTGTCATAACGCAGCTTGTCGGTATTTGCCTCGAAATCGCCTTCGCCTTCTACACCGAAACGCACACCAATAGCCTGAATGATATTCATAACAGACTCAGCTT
Organism: Prevotella sp. UBA4376; assembly: GCA_002391185.1. Lineage (GTDB taxonomy): Bacteria > Bacteroidota > Bacteroidia > Bacteroidales > Bacteroidaceae > Prevotella. Next base: position 11,166 of record DGRY01000118.1, on the reverse strand, counting down.
CAAATACGCGATGGCGTTGAACTTTCTCTACATTAAGAATCTTACCGCGAAGTGGAAGGATTGCTTGACGGAAACGATCACGTCCCTGCTTTGCTGAACCGCCTGCAGAGTCACCCTCGACAATGAAAATCTCGGTTTCTTTTGGATCTTTCATTGAGCAGTCTGCTAATTTACCTGGGAGACCGCCACCGCTCATTACATTCTTGCGCTGAACTTTTTCACGGGCATTTCGTGCAGCAATACGTGCTGTAGCTGCAAGGATAACCTTGTTACAGATGAGCTTAGCTTCCTCTGGATGTTCCTCAAGATAATCAGCTAGTGCCTCACCTACAGCCTGTTGTACGGCACCTGAAACTTCGCTATTTCCAAGTTTTGTCTTTGTCTGACCTTCAAACTGTGGTTCTGCAACCTTAATAGAGATGACAGCAGTAAGACCTTCTCTGAAGTCTTCTCCTGATACTTCAATTTTAGCTTTCTCTATCTGTTTACTAATCTGTGGATTGTTATCAGCATAGGTTTTTAGTGTGCGGGTAAGTGCAGCACGGAAACCTGATACATGTGTACCACCTTCGATAGTATTGATGTTGTTTACGTATGAATGAAGGTTTTCTGTATAATCAGTGTTATACATTATTGCAACCTCAATAGGAGTGCCTTGTTTTTCGGTCTTCAAGTATATAACATCATCAAACAGATGGGTACGATGCTTGTCTATAAAACGAACAAACTCTTTCAAACCATCCTTTGCATGAAAAACTTGCTGACGTGTTTCGCCTGTTTCTGGATCTGGTCGTAGGTCGGTAAGTGTGATCTTGATGCCTGCATTAAGATATGCAAGCTCACGCATACGATTGGCAACAATATCCCATTTGTATGTTGTTGTTGTGAAGATAGATGGATCTGGCCAGAACTGCTGACGTGTACCATTTTTCTCTGTTTCTCCAACAATCTTCACAGGATATAGAGGCTTTCCTTTCTCGTATTCTTGCTGATAGATTTTTCCATCACGGAATACTTGAGACGTCATATGAGTAGAAAGGGCGTTTACACAACTTACACCAACACCGTGAAGACCGCCACTGACTTTGTATGATCCCTTGTCGAATTTACCTCCGGCATGTAGAACGGTCATGACAACCTCTAGAGCACTTTTGTGAAGTTTCTTATGTTCATCAACAGGAATACCACGTCCATTGTCTTCAACTGTTACGCTGCCATCTTCATTAATGGTAACAAAAATGTCGGTACAGTAACCAGCCATAGCCTCATCAATAGAGTTATCAACGGTTTCGTTGATCAGATGGTGGAGACCTTTTTCGCTAATATCGCCGATATACATGGCTGGACGTTTGCGTACAGCCTCAAGACCTTCCAGGACTTGAATATTCGAAGCCGAATAATTAGCTTCGGCGTTTTCTCTTTCTGTCATTTTATTGATTAGTATGATTTAGTTGCAAAGATACTAAAATATGTGCATAAAAAGAAATATTTTAGTTCGAAAAATCCTTAAATACGGATAAAAAATAAAGGTCGTGATATCTCTTTGGATATTACGACCTTTATTTAATTTCAACTTGTTAGCTAATTAAGCCAATTTGCCGATATGCTGTGCCAAACTTGACTTCAAGTTAGCTGCTTTGTTCTTATGGATGATGTTTGTCTTTACCAACTTGTCCAACATCTTCTGAACAGCTGGGTACATCTTAACTGCCTCCTCCTTGTTTGTAACGGCACGCAGCTTGCGAACTGCATTACGCATAGTCTTTGCGTAATATTTGTTATGTAGAGTCTTTGTCTTTGTCTGACGAATTCTCTTAATTGTTGATTTGTGATTTGCCATCTTTAAAATCTACTTTTTATTTTTTCTTGTAGTCCCTAGCAGAGTCGAACTGCTCTTTAGAGAATGAAAATCTCTCGTCCTAACCGATAGACGAA
>DGRY01000118.1:0-9188 GCA_002391185.1 Prevotella sp. UBA4376 | reverse complement strand
CTAACCGATAGACGAAGGGACCATGTGTTCTGTTTTGCGGGTGCAAAGTTAGATGTTTTATTTGAACCTTGCAAATTTTTGAGCAGAAATTTTCTTCAAATCGTTGATTTTTTGTATTTTTGTGTCATTATGATGATAAAAACGCGTGCAATAGTGCTTCATTCTTTCCCGTTTGGTGATACCAAGATGATAATAGATCTTTTCACCGAACAGCAGGGACGTATGTCATTTGTTACTCGCAGGTCAACGTCAAGAAAAGGTAGTATAAAAAAGCAATATTTTCAGCCTTTTACGATTTTGGATATAGAATATGACTACAGGCAGCGGCAGCAGTTGCAGCAGCTGAAAAATGTTCGTATAGCTCATCCTTTTGTATCAATTCCTTTTGATCCTTATAAGGTTTCAATCTCTTTATTCTTGGCTGAATTGTTTTTTTATTCTACTAGAGATGAACAGCATAACCCTATATTATTTACTTTTTTGCAGAATAGCATAATTCTTTTAGACGAGTTGAAGGAGAATTTTGCTAATTTCCACATTGTCTTTATGATGAAGTTATTGACCTTCTTAGGGTTTCAGCCTAATATGGAAGATTATCATGTTGGAGATCTTTTTGATTTGAGGGCAGGTGTCTTTGTTCATATAACACCTCTTCATCCTGATTTTATTAGAGCTATAGAAGCAAAGCGTATCCCTACGTTGGCAAGAATAGATTATTATAATATGTCTTTGTTCAGAATGTCACATGTTGAACGAGGCGATTTAATAAAAATTCTCCTGAAATACTACCAGCTTCATGTTCCAAACTTTCCGGAACTAAAGTCATTGGCTGTACTTCAGGAGATGTTTAATTAGTCTTATGTCTTTGATATTTAGTCATCATCGACCACAAAACTGATAGTAGCTTGGCGTGGTTCGGTGTTTTCTTCTTCGGCAGTAGGTTTTATAGTTCCACTTGCCTGTTGACGTATTGCTTCCAGTTGCTGGCGTGTACGTTTATAGGTTGGAGTGTTTTCTACAGCAAGAATAACATCTTCATTGTCAAGGTCTTCATTACGGAATAGGAAATAATGGGGATGACGTTTGTATTGGTTGTTTTTTCCAATACTTCCGTAGTATTGAACACGACGGTCTGCTCGCTCAGCTCTTTTTTCTTCTTCCTGAGCAAGACGGTCTGCATCTTCTTGTGTACGTTTCATAAGATGTCCATTCATACCATCAACATCTTGTATTCCAAATCCTGTAGCAAGAATGGTTACTTTTACTTTCTTTCCAAGTTCAGGATCCATAGCGAGTCCCCATTTAATTTCGAAATCGCTACCAAATTTTGCCATAAAGTCATTGACATCATTCATTTCTTCCATCATCAGACCAGAGTTGTCGTTCTTTTCATTGCAGAAATTGATGCTGAGAAGAATTTTCTTGGAATTAAAGATGTCGTTGTCGTTTAATAGAGGTGAATTAAGAGCATCTTCAATGGCCTGTTTAACACGGCCTTCTCCTTCACCATAACCTGTACTCATGATAGCAACACCACCATCTTTCAATACTGTTTTTACATCATTGAAGTCAAGGTTGATAAGACCATGGTTCGTGATGATCTCTGCAATACTTTTTGCAGCGACACTTAATGTGTCATCGGCTTTACCAAAAGCATCAAGAACAGTAAGGTCGGGATAAATTTCACGAAGACGTTCATTATTTATAACCAATAAGGCATCTACGTGTTTAGCCATTTCTTCAACTCCGTCTAAAGCCTGGTCTATCTTTCTGTCACCTTCAAAACGGAACGGAATGGTAACAATACCAACGGTAAGAATACCTAATTCCTTACTTACACGTGCTATGACAGGTGCAGCACCAGTACCAGTGCCACCTCCCATTCCTGCTGTGATGAATGCCATTTTAGTTCCATCCATGAGCATGAGCTTGATATCATCAAGAGTCTCTTCTGCAGCTTCGCGTGCCTTTTCAGGTTTATTTCCAGCACCAAGACCTTCCTTGCCAAGTTGCAGATGGACAGGTACAGGAGAATCATTGAGTGCCTGATTGTCTGTGTTGCATAGCACAAAACTTACATCATGAATGCCTTCACGATACATATGGTTAACGGCGTTACCACCACCGCCACCTACACCAATCACTTTGATGATGCTGTTTTCTTTCTCGGGCTCTCCGAAATCTAATATATCTGGCATAATATTTATTTTTATATTGTTTTTTAATCAGATATTGAACACTATGATTATACGTCTTCTTCTGCAGAAACTATTGTTGTGAAGAATTTCTTTAGTCCACGCATTAATTTGTGACTTGTACTGTTTTCCTTTTTTTCTTTGCGTAGGCGTTCTTCCTCTTCTTCTTGTTCTTTGCGCAAACGTTCTTCTTCTTGTTCCTTGCGTAGGCGTTCTTCCTCTTCAGCCTTTTGTTTTTCGGCTTCTGTACGTACAACACCTGTGCCTGCAATCTCGTTTGGTTGGCGCACTTTATGTTGGTCATTTACTCCAAACTTGGTATCTGTTGTACCAAAGAGATCGTTATGAATCTCATCACCAGCACAGTTCATGTCGCCTTTGGCAAGAAGTCCGAGTACAGTATTGAATTCCGCATTATGAGCATTGATATCTGAAATTGTTGAATTGATAGTTTGAGATACAAAGTTTGCAATGCGTATTTTATCAATGTGTGTATGATTGCGGAATGCAACATCAATGTTCTTCATATTTGCACCTCCGCCAGTAAGAATGATGCCTCCCAGAAGTTTGTCTGTATATTCACTTGGTACTTGGAACCAGACATTCTCGATTATTTCTTCGAGGCGTCCCTCTACAATCTCTATGAATTTACGGCTTTCAACTTGGCGCTCAGGATCAATAGGCAACATTAGTGTGTTGTCTATTTCATTATTGCTGGTGAATGCTGAAGCATATTTTAGTTTCATTTTCTCAGCTTCACTTTCTTCCATCTGCAATGATGCAATATCTTTTGTGATATTGTTTGCACCTATCGGGATTACAGCTAAATGACGGAGTATGTTTTTGTGGTATACAGAAACGGTAGTAGTATCGTATCCTAAGTCAACGAGGACGCAACCAGAGCGTTTTTCCGCTTCACTAAGAACACTGTCTGCAAGTGCAAGAGGTGCCAGGTACATTTCTGCAATGGCAATACCTGCCTGATCAAAGCATTTGTTCAGGTTCTTGTAGAATGATTTGCGCCAAAGTATGTTTAGAAAATTACCTTCAAGATGTTGACTTTGTATTCCCACAGGATCAAGTTGATATTGCTGGTCAACCTTGTATTCCTGTGTTATGGCATCAAGAATCTCTAATTCAGGATAGTCCATGTTGCGGTTTGCGTCCATTAGTTCATTAATCATATCCTGTGATATGATGGTGTCGTTTCCTAAGTCTTTGGGAATGACATTTATCACGCTTCGTATAGACTGTCCACCTACACCAACATAAACTTGATGAATGTTGGTTTTCAATGTGTTCTTTAGTTTGGTAATAATGTTAGTGAGGCACAGTACGGTTTTGTCTATGTTATAGACTACACCTTTACGTATGCATTGGGTAGAATCCTCTTTGACAACAGCTAACACATTGATGCTGCCATCAAGATTTTTCTGTCCAGCAATACCTGTGATCTTGGAAGATCCTAGTTCGATAGCTACAATAAATTCTGCCATACTTATATCTTTATCAATTCAACTTATTCAATATTAGGGTACTTTTTGCATATAATCTGGTTATCAAATTCCAGATTGATGTATGAGTATTTATTCCATCCAGCTTGTGAAAGGCCGTAACGATAGAATTTTTCTAATCGGTTCATCTTCTTTTGCACGAATTCGTTGATGAGAGATGTCCTAACCGATTTATATTTGCTTTCTGGTAGTTGCCCTATATATATAATGTGGTTTCCAACGCGAGGAATAAGTTCTATTCCTTTATCTTTAAGCACATTTATTTGTTCGATTTGGTTACGCCATAGGTCGTTCGCGATAATAGCTTTGCTTAGGGGTGCGATGTAGTTACATGCATACCATTTGTTAATATAACCCGTTGCAATAATCAAATCGCTGGTGTAATGGGTATTGGGCATGATGCAGTCTTTGTCGTCAAGGTAGTAGTCGTTACCGTTGATGGATTTTACTCTTGCAACAGGCAAAAGTTGTGTTAGATTTATTTCAACCTGACCATCTTGTGTTTTGTAACATTCTGCTGTTTTGACGAAAGGACTTGCTTTGAGCATGTCTTCAATCTCTCGTGCATTGATATCCACCATCTTACGATTAAGTGGATATATTCTTTGTGCTTCTAATCTACGTTTTATTTCTTTTGTAGTAATAAATCCATCATTGGTTTCGTCCTCAATATTGATACTTGTCTTTGTACATACATAGTTTGACTTGTCCGGCTTGTTGAAAGCGGAAAAAGCCAACACCAGATAGCCTGCCAGTACCAAATCTAATGTGACGATGAGTATTTTCTTCCAATTGATTCTCACAGATTTATTTTTCTTTATTTTCTATTATTTTTGCGATTTGAGGCACGTAATTGTCAAGATTGCCAGCACCAAGAACAACAAGAACATCGAAATCTCTGCTCTTTACGAGGTCAAGAACATCATCTTTTTTTATCATGCTCTTTTCTACACCATCTCTTAAGTTGTCATAGATAAGCTGACTTGTTACACCTGGTATAGGTAATTCTCGAGCTGGATATATTTCAGTTAGTATAACCTCATCAAAGATACTTAAAGCATCGGCAAAGTCCTTGTAGAAATCCCGAGTACGTGTGTAGAGATGTGGTTGGAAGATTACGGTAATCTTTCTCCCGTCGAAGAGTTCACGTAAACTCTTTGCACTCTGTAATACTTCCTTAGGATGATGACCATAGTCTGAAAGGAAAACGTGTTTGTTATTCTTTATTTTGAAGTCAAATCTGCGATCAACTCCTCCATATGTTTTCATTCCATATTTTATTTCTTCTGCAGTACATCCATTGAGTTGTGCCATAGCCATAGCCGCAATACCATTTTCAATGTTGATAGGTATTGGCTGACCCAGTTCTACATTCTTGATGCTTTCAATAGGAGAAACAAAATCAAATGTTATCTCTCCGTTTTCAATGCGGATGTTTTCTGCATGGAAGTCTCCTTCGTCACGGCTATAGTTATAAACCTTTACGCCATCTTGAACATTTTGTTTCATCTCAAGACCTTTGCGTATAATAAGGGCTCCGCCTTCTTGAATAAGTTCTGTATAATGACGGAAACTTTCGAGATATGCCTCTTTTGTTCCGTAAATATCCAAATGATCAGGATCTGTAGATGTGATAACGCTCATCCAAGGGCGCAACCAATGGAATGAACGGTCAAACTCGTCAGCTTCAATAACAACGTAATCGCTATTGTTAGATAGAATATAGTTTGTGCCATAATTCTTTGATATACCGCCGAGGAATGCGTTACAGTCGTTATGGCTTTGGTGCATGATATGCGCACACATCGTAGATGTTGTTGTTTTACCGTGTGTACCTGCAAAGCAGAGTCCTTTGTGACTACGTGTCAGAATTCCCAGAACTTGAGCACGTTTCATCACTTCAAAACCATTTTCGTTAAAGAACGTCAGTTCCTTGTGATTAGCTGGTATTGCTGGAGTAAATATGACGAGTGTTGATTTTTTATCCTTGCAAGCGTGAGGTATCTCGTCAATATTCTCTTCATAATGAATGAGCATACCTTCTTTTTCAAGTTGGTGTGTGAGGTCAGAAGGTGTTTTGTCATATCCAGCGACAACAAGACCTTTATGAATAAAATATCTGGCGATGGCACTCATTCCAATGCCACCTGCACCTACGAAATATACTGATTTAATATCTTTAAGTTCCATTTCTTATTTTGATATAATCGATATTATTTATCGAGAATCATAGTCTATTTTGTTCCCCAGGCGAGTTTTACAACCTCGTCGGCAATAACATCAGCAGAGTTCTTAAGTCCCAATTTCATGATATTATCACTTAATGACAGAAGCTTTGCTTCGTCTTTGATAGTAGCAAGGGCTGTATTCAAAAGAACATCTGCTGCCTCGGAGTCTTTTACATACATGGCAGCGTTCTTGTTAACGAGTGCCATTGCATTTTTAGTCTGATGATCTTCTGCCACATTTGGTGAAGGCACAAGAATAACAGGCTTGCCAATCAATTGGAATTCGCTAATGCTGCTGGCTCCTGCACGACTGATAACAAGATCTGCAGCTTTGTATGCAGCTCCCATATCTGCAATGAAATCAGTAACTACAAGATTGTCGAGTTTTCCATAACTCTCTACAGCCTTGCGCATTTCATCATAGTAGAACTTACCAGTCTGCCAAATGAATTGAATGCTACTTTCTTCTTTGATGATATCAAGGTGTTGGCGCATACTTTCATTAATAGTACGTGCTCCAAGGCTTCCTCCAACAAGGAGTATTGTCTTTTTGTCAGGAGCAAGCCCAAACTGTTTGCGTGCATCTTCCTTAGCTATCGTAGTTTCAAGAACATTCTGTCGTACAGGATTGCCTGTCATGATAATCTTGTCTGCAGGGAAGAAACGTTCCATTCCTTCGTATGCAACGCATATCTTGCTTGCTTTTTTTGCCAGAATCTTATTTGTTACACCTGCATATGAGTTTTGTTCTTGGATAAGGCAAGGAATCCCTTTTGCTGCACACACATTCAGAGTTGGACCACTTGCATAGCCTCCAACTCCAACTGCAGCCATAGGCTTAAAGTTCTTGATAATTTTTTTTGCCATTTGTTGACTCTTCCATATCTTGAATAGTACAACAAAGTTTTTAAGGAGATGCTTACGGTCGAAACCGCAGATGGGCAATCCTTTTATTTCGTATCCTGCTGCAGGCACACGATGCATTTCCATTCTGCCTTCTGCACCCACGAATAAGATTTTTGCATCAGGGTGTTTGGCCTTGATGGCATTGGCTATTGATACAGCTGGAAATATGTGTCCACCTGTACCGCCTCCGCTGATGATGATTCTTAAATCCTTATCCATTTTACTCTATAATCTATATTACTTGCAAAAGTAATTTTTTTTTTTTGTTTTTGAACCTTTTGGCTCCTTTTTTATTCTTTTTATATTGCTATTGCTGCTGATGCTTTTTCGTCATTGCTCTCAGGCATCTTTTTTGCAGTTCTGCTCACGCTAAGTATTGCCCCTAAATATATGCAATTTATGATGGTTGAAGTTCCACCTTTGCTGATTAATGGAAGTGGTTGACCTGTTACTGGTGCTAATCCAACAGCTACGCACATATTGAACAACGCCTGCGTTACCAAAAGAAGTGCCAATCCCATTGCTAATAAAGCGGGAAAATTATTCTCGCATCTGTTAGCTATTCTACCTGTTCTAAATAATAGAATGATATATAGTAAGGCAACGAAAAAAGCTCCTTCTATACCCATTTCTTCAATGATGATAGCATATATAAAGTCTGAGAATGCCTGTGAAAGGAAATCTCTTTCAACCGAGTTCCCTGGTCCTTTGCCCACAACGTTTGATGTTGCAACTGCAATATTTGAGTGTGCAACCTGAGCGTCTTTATCAAGGTCGACACTATCTGGCGGAATGGGCTTGTTGTTGGTGAACTTCATAATACGCGCTTTCCATGTATCAGCACGGTGGAATACGGAAGCGAAAACGCCATGACTTTCTTCTTCCTGTTGTGTCACTTGTTCTGTGAGATTTTTGTTTGGATCTTCTGCTTTTACATGACCTAAAGTCATTACACCTGCAAAGGCAATGATGCCAAATAGAGCCACTACCCCCATCAGTTTCCCTATCTGATTCATAGGTACTCGCCCAATAATCATCATCATCAAGATTACCGAACTTAATAGTGCTGCTGTGGAGAAGTTCTCAAGAAAAATAAATGGTACGATACATGTCCACACTATGAGTATATATTTGCAGGCATTCTTGTCTGCTCCGTTAGCAGTCTGCATTGCACTTAGAATTTGTGCTGTTGCCAATATCATCGTTCCTTTGGCTATCTCTGACGGCTGGAACTGTATGCCTATAAATGAAACCCAACGTTGTGAGCCATTCACGGATTCACCTGCTAACAATACATATATCAGCGATAGGAATGCTATCACGAGTAGGAACGGGGTGAGCACCTTGAAGTATCTGCATGGTACATTTAAAGTCATTACCATGCAGACGAATCCTACAAATAGAATGCCTATATGCTTCATGATAGGTGCGAGATAGTTTCCTCCTTTGTACATCAATTGTGATGAGGCTGAGAACACCTCAACAATACTGATGAGACACAGGAAGAAGAATATCATCCATACTACCTTGTCGCCTTTGAATATGTTTGTAAGCGTCTTGCTATTCATTATCTATATTATTTCAATACTCTGTTTTGATATTTTAGAGTGCTCTAACAAGCGATTTGAACTGTTCACCACGATCTTCCATGTTCTTGAACAGGTCGAAACTTGCGCAACATGGACTCAACAAAACTGTATCTCCAGGCTTTGCCATTTCGTAACATGCCTCTACGCATTCTTTCATGCTATGGGTGTCGCGTACAGGAATACCAAACTGGTCAAAGTTGTCGTGAAGTTTCTTGTTGTCTGCTCCTAAGTAAACTAAGCCTACGCATTTCTTTTTTACAAGGTCATAGATTCTGCTGTAGTCATTACCTTTGTCTTTACCACCTAAGATAAGGATGGTTGGCGTGCGCATACTTTCAAGTGCATACCAGCAAGCGTCAACATTTGTGGCTTTAGAGTCGTTGATATAGTGTACTCCTGCTACATCGCATACTTTTTCCAAACGATGTTCTACACCAGGGAAATCGCCAAGGCTCTTTCTAATGATTTCTTTCTTGATACCGGCAATATTACCTGCCAAGCCTGCAGCCAAAGAGTTGTATATGTTGTGCTTGCCAGTTAAACTCAATTCCTCTTGTTCCATGTTGAACGGAGTCGGAGATTCAATCTTATATTGGCCATCCTCAATATAGGCAATTGATCCAGTTTCCTTGAGTTCTGAGAATGGGTATGCAACAGAATTGATTTTGAATTTCTCCAGTTCTTTCTTTACAACAGGATCGTCATTCCAGTAGATAAAGCTATCATCGGCTGTCTGGTTTTGGATGATGCGCATCT
>DGRY01000197.1 GCA_002391185.1 Prevotella sp. UBA4376 | reverse complement strand
CTGCATCCGTTTGGGATGCAGCTTTCTTTTTTTAACTTAAAAGCCTATTTTACAACAATCTTCTTTCCCTTATGAATATATACACCAGCAGGCAGACTTGCGCCATTTAGACTTGGAGCGAGTTTTACACCACTAAGAGAGTAAACAGGATCGTCCTCTACTTTTTCTGCACCTACAAATTCTTCAATATTATCAGTAGTGCCAAAAGTCATAGCACGGCTTTGTGCTGTAGCGTGCTGAATCTTGATATGTCCAAATAGCACCTCAAGCCAGTCTCCACCATTTCCCCACTCATCAAGAACAGGTGTCCAGCGGAAATGATAATAATCTGTTGAAGGAGCAGTAAAGTTTACAACGCCATAGTTAGCATCGTATGTACCAACAGACAGATTCTTATCAAGATTCTTGGTAAGTTTAATTATCTGACTGCCAAGAGAGTGGTTGTTTCTATCAAACACCTCACACTTAATATATGGAGTGCCTTGCCATGCTGCTGCAAAATAAGAAAGAGTATATCTACCTGCAACTAACGACATTCCATAGTTTTGAGCTGTTCCATATTCGGCATAGCCAGCACGGGAACTCGCGATCTGACGTACATAAAGGGCTGTTGGCAACTGACCTGCTGAAGAGAGCGTAAAAATGCGTGGACCTGCACCAGCCATACCTGCTGCAACCTTTTCACCATCATTATATATTGTCCAACCTGCAGGAACCTCATTAGCTGTTTGGAATGCTAAAGGATTACCCAGACTAATGAGACTTACATTAGCCACAAGAGCTTCTTCCCATACACCTCCATTACCATTCTGATCGGCAACAGGAGAGAACCGTACACGATAGTTGCCCTTATCCATAGAATAGAAACTCAAAGACACTTTTGTAGAGCCATTCACACTTCCTGTAGCACCATCCATATTAGGAGCTGCCTTGACAATAGTAGATGCGAGCACTTGATTGTTTGGATTGAACACTTCAACCTTTACGTATGGAGAACCTTTCCAGGCTGCAATATTACATGTGAGAAGATATTCTCCAAATCCTAAAGAAAGACGATGACCGTCTATGGCTCCATATTCAATATATCCAGCTTTATCGGCTGCAATCTCTCTACAATAGAAAGCACTCTTGAAATCGCCTCCAGCAAAAGTCATGATGCGTGGACCACGGGTGATGTTACTTCCTGCGTTAACCAACTCGCCATTGTCAGCTACAATCCAACCGTTAGGTATATAGTTTGCATTATCAGTCCACACAGGTATGAGATTAGTGCCTGTAGGAGTGGTTGCTGAGCCTGAATTGCCACCTGTCTGGCTTCCAGAACCAGAACCACTACCAGAACCACTACCAGAACCACTTCCAGAACCAGAACCACTTGCATGAGCATAGTTAACCTTAGCATATTCCTTATACCATTCCCAGCAAGCGCCACTACAAGCTTCTTTCAATCCATTGAAAGCAGGCTTAACTTGTCCGCTGTTGATATAGGCATCAATATCGATATAGTCTTCAACACTCGTGAGATTCATAGAGATGTTGCCAAAATGATCCATAACAGCTTTCCATGCGTTGCCCCACTTAGATGTTGAAGCTGTTCCCCATGTACCATAGTTTGAAGCTACCCATTGTCCAAACTCATTATACTTACCAGCTCCAGGCTGTTCGGGACTCCAGTCGATTTCACTCACAAGAATAGGCTTAGTGTTAACCACAGGCACTTGTTTTTGGAAATTACTAATGAATGCCTGATGGTTATAGCTGTTGTCGCTTGCTCCATACCATCCAGGATATACATGCACAGCATAACCATAATTATTATCGCTAACAGGATAGGTAGCATAATCTTGATATTGCGACTGATAGCCTGTACCAGGAATCCAAATGATACCCTTAAAACCATTTCTACGTATGATATCAACTATAGGCTGAAAATAGTCACGCATAGCTGTTGGCGAACTCTGTCCATATCGATTCTTAATATGTATAGGCTCGTTTGCAAGTTCAAGAGAAACTACACCACTATGCTGCTTCAACCATGAGTTTTGTGATACTATATTCCACACGGTCTTGAGATAGTCTTGATAATAATCACCCACCTTCAGTTCCTTAGGACACACCCCGGGAGGGCGGATAACAACATAAAGCCCATGATTGAGTGCCTTTTGAGCAATAGGCAAATAGAGTGCGTCAAGATACTTCTGCAAGCGAGAGGCGCTAAAACGCGAAATATCATTCTCCCCTCCTCCATTTGTCGCCTTCTTGTTCGGGTCATTAGTCCAACCTGGCTCAAGATGCAATCTGAAAATGTTGCAATAGGCACCCGATGATGTCTTAGTAATAGCAGTAAATAGCTTGTCAAAGTAGCTTATACATCCTGATACAGCTGCATCATTACAGTTGTAGCCCCAACGCCACCTATTAAAATAAGGGCTCGGAGTGTCCATAACTCCATGTAACACTACTTTGTTTCCATACTCGTCGTTAAGTTGCTTGCCTTGTACATGAAGCGGCGCCACAACTCCAAACTGAGCAAATGCCGACGACGATAGCAATAATGCTCCAATAAAAGATAAAACTTTTTTCATGATCTAAACTATAAGTTTTAATATGAATTAGGTTATGAAAGTAAATTAGTGGTTACAAATCTATAGAAAAAAACAAGTAACATATTTGTATCATGTTACATAAACTTTTCAGTCTGTACTATTTTGGCAATATTAATTTAGTATTGGTTTCAATGAAACAAATAAGAAAAAGAAAAGCTGCATCAATGAACATTGATACAGCTTCTTTATTGTCAGTCTTTCAACTGCTGATTTCTTTTTTGCATCAAGCAAAAGGCAATTACTTACGCAAGCCAAGAGCCTTGATGATAGCACGGTAGCGCTCGATGTCACGATCATAGAGATAATCGAGGAGAGCACGACGCTTACCTACAAGCTGAGTCAAAGAACGAGTTGTAACGAAGTCCTTGTGGTTCTTCTTTACATGCTCTGTGAGGTGCTTGATACGGAATGTGAAGAGAGCAATCTGGCTTTCTGCTGAACCTGTGTCTGTTGCGCTCTGAGCCTTACCATACTGATTGAAGATCTCTGCCTTCTTTTCTTTTGTTAAATACATTGTTGTAATTGATTAAATTGTTTTTGCAACATTACGTTCTTCAAGCGCTAAACGACTTAATCACATCGGGTTACGCTTTCGAATGCATCGGATTTTCCGAAATTGCGGTGCAAAGGTACGAAGATATCTTCATATCTAACTCATATTCAGCACTTTTCTTCTATATTTTAATATTCATTCACAATTCGAGAAAATACTAAACAAATCTATCGCTTTTCATTCAAAATTCATCTTAGACGCATCTTAGACTCATCTAAAAGGAATCATAAGACCTGAGAGATAAGAAAATTTATTTACATTACCATCATCAAGTACAAGCATAAGCAAAGACATATTGACACACAAGCAAGACATATTGTCAGCAAAAAGTGAATAGGTACACACTTTGCTCATCAAGTTGTAGAAACATTAATAATCAACTAAACTGAAAGGAGAAGAATATGACATTCGACAAATTCACAATCAAAGCACAGGAAGCTGTTCAGGAAGCTATAAATACTGCACAGCATGCAGGACAGCAAACTATTGAGCCTGTACACCTGTTGGCGGGCATTCTTGAAAAAGGTAAGGATGTGGCCAATTACATATTTCAAAAACTTGGAGTTAACTCGGTTGCCGTGGAAGCTGCACTCAAACAAGAGATACAGCATCTACCACGCGTGCAAGGCGGACAACCATACATTAGCAACGACACAAATAATGTGTTGCTACGCGCTCAGGACATTTCGCAGAAAATGGGTGACGAGTTTGTGAGCATAGAACCCCTTTTGTTAGCTCTACTAACAACAAACTCATCAGCTTCACGCATTCTTAAAGATGCAGGAATGACCGAAAGCGAAACTCGAAAAGCCATCATGGAACTGCGTCAGGGAAGCAAGGTACAAAGTCAGAGTGGCGACGAAAACTATCAAGCTCTCGACAAATATGCCAAGAACCTTGTGCAAGACGCGCGTGCAGGTAAACTCGACCCTGTAATTGGCAGAGACGAGGAAATACGCCGTGTGCTACAAATTCTGTCACGCAGAACAAAGAATAACCCAATTCTTATTGGTGAACCAGGTACAGGTAAGACAGCCATTGTAGAAGGTCTTGCACAGAGAATTGTGCGTGGCGACGTGCCTGAAAATTTGAAAGATAAGCAACTTTATTCGCTCGACATGGGTGCTCTTGTTGCTGGTGCTAAATACAAGGGCGAGTTTGAAGAACGATTAAAGAGTGTTATAAAAGAGGTTACACATGCCGACGGCAACATCATCCTCTTCATTGATGAGATTCACACTCTTGTTGGAGCAGGTGGTGGAGAAGGAGCCATGGATGCAGCCAACATCCTTAAGCCTGCCTTAGCACGTGGCGAGTTGCGCGCCATTGGTGCAACTACATTAAACGAGTATCAAAAATATTTCGAGAAAGACAAGGCTTTGGAACGCAGATTCCAAACCGTTATGGTAAACGAACCTGATGAGCTTGACGCTATCTCAATTCTTCGTGGACTAAAAGAACGCTACGAAAACCACCATAAAGTGCGTATTCAGGACGATGCCTGCATAGCAGCAGTACAGCTTTCTCAAAGATATATCTCCGACAGATTCCTGCCCGACAAAGCCATTGACCTTATGGACGAGGCGGCAGCCAAACTAAGAATGGAGCGCGACTCTGTTCCAGAAGAACTTGACGAGATTGAACGCAAGTTGAAACAACTTGAAATTGAACACGAAGCTATCAAGCGCGAAAACGATCAGGACAAGATTGCCCAGCTCGAAAAAGAAATTGCCGAACTCAAAGACAAGGCAAAAGACTACCGTGCAAAATGGGAAGGCGAAAAGGCCCTTGTGAACAAAATTCAGCAAGACAAACAAGAAATAGAAAACTTGAAATATGAGGCAGAACGTGCTGAGCGCGAAGGCAACTACGAGCGAGTAGCCGAGATACGCTATTCTAAGCTGAAAATGCTTGAAGACGACATCAAGAATATTCAGCAACAGCTTAAAAACACTCAAGGTGCCGAAGCTATGGTGCGCGAAGAAGTAACTGCCGACGACATTGCCGACGTGGTAAGCCGCTGGACTGGTATCCCTGTTTCAAAGATGATGCAAAGCGAGCGCGAAAAACTGTTGCATCTTGAAGATGAACTGCACAGAAGGGTAATTGGGCAGGAAGAAGCTATAACAGCCGTAAGCGATGCCGTAAGACGCAGTCGTGCCGGTTTACAAGACCCGAAGCGCCCAATAGCAAGTTTCATCTTCCTCGGTACAACGGGTGTAGGCAAAACAGAGTTAGCCAAAACCTTAGCCGACTATCTATTTGACGACGAAAACATGATTACTCGAATTGACATGAGCGAGTATCAAGAAAAATTCAGCGTCACACGTCTCATTGGAGCACCTCCAGGATACGTGGGATACGACGAGGGCGGACAACTCACCGAAGCAGTACGCAGAAAACCATATAGCGTAGTGCTATTCGACGAAATAGAAAAAGCACATCCTGATGTTTTCAACACTCTGTTACAAGTGCTCGACGATGGGCGACTCACCGACAACAAGGGACGTGTGGTGAACTTCAAGAACACCATTATAATAATGACATCAAATGCCACACACGACCAACTGCGAGCTATTATGCGTCCAGAGTTCCTCAATCGTATTGACGACATTATCACATTCAAGCCACTCGACAAAGAGCAAATTGCAAAAGTTGTAGAATTGCAGATGAACCGCGTAAAGAAAATGCTCGAACCACAAGGATTCGACCTACAATGGACACAAGAAGCAATAAACTTCCTTGCCAACAAAGGCTACGACCCACAATATGGCGCACGCCCCGTAAAGCGAGCTATTCAAGACTATGTGCTCAACGACCTGAGCAAACAATTGCTTTCAGGAAAAGTAACACGCGAGAAAGCAATCATAATAGATTGCTTTGGCGATGAACTTTTGTTCAGGAACTAATCATCAAATATGGAATTACCAAAAATATTCATTATCTTTGCAAACATGAACAAGATAAAGAATATTAAGGTAATTGCCTTTGATGCCGACGACACCTTGTGGGATTGCCAGTCGCATTTCGAAGAAGTGGAAAAAGAGTATGCTGCTCTACTCGAACCTTGGGGAATGCCCAATGAAGTATCAGCAGCTCTTTTCTCTACCGAATCCGACAATATGCCACTCTTAGGATACGGATGCAAAGCTTTCACCATATCACTTGTTGAGAATGCAATCAGTTTCTCACACGGAGAAATCAAAGCAGGATTCATAGACAGAATTGTTCAACTTGGAAAAAGTCTGCTTAAACTGAAAGCCACTCCACTTCCTGGAGTAACATTCACTCTACAACAGCTTGCTGATAGCAAGCTATACAAGCTTGTCCTGTTCACTAAAGGCGAACTGCTTGACCAACAAAACAAGCTCAATCGTTCGGGGCTCGCCAAATATTTTGACGATGTAGTTATTGTTTCAGATAAAACATCTGAAGAATATACAAAGTTATGCCACAACAACGGCATAAACATCAAGGAGCTGCTCATGGTGGGCAACTCCTTTCGTTCTGATATAGAACCAGTACTAAAACTCGGAGGATACGCCGCACACATCCCATTCAAAGTAGAATGGAAACACGAAGCTATGAAAGCCTATTCACACGAGCATTTAGTAACCATAAACAACATTAGCGAACTAATAAATATTTTACAACCTGAATAAAACAACTATTACTATTATGAAGAAATTTCTAACTAAAGTATTGTCAGCAACATTGATGCTGATGGTTTGTAACATCATGATGGCAAAGAAAACAACCAAGCCACAGGAAAAAATCGTAGTGGCCTATGTTGCAGGATGGAGCAGCGATGAAGTGCCAGACCCAACATTAATGACTCATATCAACTTTGCATTCGGTCATGTAAACAAAACATTCAATGGCGTAGATATACAACGCGAGGAAATATTCCGCAAAGTGGTAAACCTGAAGAAGCAGAATCCAAAACTCAAAGTGCTACTTTCAATTGGAGGATGGACAAGCGGCAACTTTTCCGAAATGGCTGCCGATGCAAAACTTAGAATGAACTTTGCAAAAGACTGCAAGCGAATTGTAGCACAATATGGAATTGACGGTATCGACATAGACTGGGAATACCCCACAAGTAGCGAAGCTGGCATATCATCTTCGCCTGACGACACCAACAACTTCACCTTGCTCATGCGCGACATCCGCAAACAGATTGGTAAGAAAAAACTTCTTACATGCGCAACTATTGCCGATGGATTATACATCAATTTCCATGATTGCAACAAATACATCGACTTTGTAAATATCATGGCTTACGATGTTGCCAATCCACCAAAACATCACACCACCCTATTCCGTTCTCCTCTATCAGGACGTATTACTGTTTCCGAAGCAGTAGAAGCTCATATCCGCAATGGCGTACCAGCAAACAAGCTCACACTTGGAATGCCTCTTTACGGACGTGGTGACCACAACAATAAGATTCTTGACAAATTCGTAAAAACAGGTTATCATGGCGATATGTACCAAATACAACGCGACAACATAGGAAAGGTACCTTATCTTACCGATAAAACAGGAAAACTGGTATGGGGCTACGACGATCCACAGGCACTTGCCGATAAATGCCAATATATTATTGACAAAGGACTCCTCGGCGGCATGTACTGGGAATGCAATGAAGACAACACTCAAAAAGACGGTATGCACACCATCTATCTAAGTCTAATGAAAAACCATAAAGCATCACCCCCAAAGAAACGTGTACTTGTCATCGCCGATAATCCACAGGCAGAAAACAACAAGCTTTATATGGATTGGCTTGCATACGAATCAAGAGTAAAAAACTTTGATTTAAACATCACTACAGTAAACGAACTTGCAACAAAGGAACTAAAACGCTATCACCTTGTCATCAACCTGCTTAGCGACGAAACAACATGGAACAAAGCAAGCCAGGAACAGTTACACAATCTTGTGGCTGAAGCCGAAGCAAGCTACCTTAGCGTGCAGGAAACACCACTTACCAAAGACAGCAAGAACACATGGCGCAAGAACATAGAAGACAGTCTGTTTGCTGCACCCATAAAAGGCAACCTCGTGAAGGTTGGGCAGCAATATCAGCCAGCAGTATGGGCTGCACAAAGCCATAGCCGTTCAGCATGGCTCTATACAGCCCCCCTTGGCAAACAAGCAAATTCAATGGCAGTATCAAATATAGCTTCAAACGCTATCTCATGGGCGCTACACGAATAAAACGCTCAATTATTTTGATATTCATGTCGTTTTTTGTACCTTTGTCCATATTTTACATAATTTAGCGACATCATGACTACCATAGAACTCATCAATAGCCAAAAGTGTAAGAAAAACTTCTCCTTTGAAGTGTTGCCTCCATTAAAAGGCAACGGTACGGGAAGTTTGTTCAACACCATAGACAAACTGAAAGAGTTTAAACCACTCTTTATAAACATCACCAACCATTCAAGCGAATATGTATATAAAGAGCATCATGACGGATTACTGGAACGCACACGCATTCATCGTCGGCCAGGAACAGTAGCCATTGCTGCCGCCATTCAATACAAATACAACATACCCGTGATGCCTCACATTATTTGTGCTGGGGCATCACGTAGTGATATTGAATACGAACTTCTTGATCTACAGTTCTTAGGCATAGAGAATCTTCTTGTTCTACGAGGCGACAAAGCACACGAGGATAAAAAATTCACGCCAGCCCCTAACGGCTACAGCCACGCCACAGAACTGATAGAACAAATCAACCAATTTAACAAAGGCTTTTTCATGGATGGTAGTCCAATAAAAAATCCAGGAAAGCCATTTGATTTCGGCGTAGCTTGCTATCCCGAGAAACATGAAGAAGCACCAAACTTAGATATTGACATACGCTATCTAAAGCAAAAACAAGATCTTGGAGCACAATATGCAGTAACACAACTTTTTTATGACAACGAAAAGTATTATGCTTTCGTAGAAGAATGTCGCCGTCAAGGTGTTAACATTCCTATAATCCCTGCAATAAAGCCATTTGCCAAGCTAAGTCAGCTAACAGTTGTTCCAAAAACATTCCATTGCGATTTTCCAAAGGAACTTGCCGACGAAGCAATGAAATGCAAAACAGATGAAGATGCAAAACAACTTGGCATTGAATGGACAACACAACAGGTAAAAGACCTCTATGCACACGGCATCAACAATGTTCATTTCTTCACCGTGTCAGCTGTTGACAGCGTTGTAGAAGTTATGAAAAATATATTATAACTAATAATGGATTTCAACGAAGTAATAGGACAAAAAGAGGCTATAAGCCGACTAAAGGAACTTGCCGATACCAAGCGAGTGCCTCATGCCATGATGCTGTGTGGGCCACAGGGCTGCGGCAAGATGGCTATAGCCATTGCCTTTGCCTCATATATACTCACTCATGACATTGACGACGAACTACGTTTACGTCAAGCCAATGTCATGCTTTCCAACTACGAACACCCCGATCTTCACTTCAGTTACCCTGTTATTCGTCCTGCAGGAACGTCAAGCGAACACAAGATGATTAGCGACGATTTCTCTAAAGAATGGCGCGAGATGCTGAAGAAAGACGCGTATTTCACTATGGACCATTGGCTTGCAGCCATGAACGCAGCCAACCAGCAGGCACTTATAGGTGCTGGTGAAAGCGATGACCTGATACACAAGCTGAGTTTGAAATCATCACAGGGGGGCTACAAAGTAAGCATTATCTGGTTGCCAGAGCGAATGAATGGCGAATGTGCCAACAAACTGCTCAAGCTGCTTGAAGAACCACCATACAAAACACTATTCATTATGGTGTGCGAACAACCCGAGAAACTCTTGGAAACCATACGTAGCCGTGTACAGCGCTTTGATATTCGACGCATAGACGATGAATCGTTGAAACAAGCACTTAAAACACGTCGTGGACTTGACGAGGATATAGCCAAGCGCATCACACACATTGCAAACGGCAACTGGAATCGTGCACTTGAAAATCTTGATGCAAACAACGATAACCGACAATTCTTTGATATGTTTGTGATGTTTATGCGATTAACCTATATGCGCAACGTCAAAGAGTTGAAAAAATGGTCTGAAGTGACAGCTGGCTATGGCCGCGAGAAACAGCGTCGCATGCTACAATATTTCATGACAATGGTAAGGGAAAGTTTCATGTATAACTTCCACAAACCAGAGTTGTGTTACATGACACTTGAAGAAGAACAATTCACCAAGAATTTTGCACGCTTTATAAACGAAGCTAACGTTATAGAAATTAACGAGCTATTGGAACGTTGTTTTCGTGATATAGGCCAGAATGCCAACGCCAAAGTAGTATTCTTTGATATGGCACTTAAAATGATTGTATTATTAATTAGAAAATAAGATATATGGATTATAAAAATATGGACTACAAGATACACTCTGGTTGCGACAGAGGCTTGAGTTGTAAGGGGTGCGGCAGACAAGACAAGCAACTCAACACTTACGACTGGCTGGCCGATGTACCGGGCAACGCAGAGAGTACCGACCTCGTTGAGGTGCAGTTCAAAAACACCCGAAAGGGATATTATCATAATGTTAACGGGCTCGACCTGCACAAAGGCGACATCGTTGCAGTTGAAGCCAATCCTGGACATGATATTGGTGTGGTAACACTTACCGGACAACTTGTAAAGCTACAGATAAAGAAAGCCAATCTTAAAGGTCCAGATGAGATACGACGTGTTTACCGTCTTGCTAAGCCAGTTGACATGGAGAAATACGAGGAGGCTAAGGCTCGCGAACATAAGACAATGATTGAAAGCCGACAGATAGCCAAAGGTCTGGGTCTCCAAATGAAGATTGGAGATGTTGAATTTCAGGGCGATGGCAACAAGGCTATATTCTATTATATTGCCGATGAGCGCGTCGATTTCCGACAGCTTATCAAAGACCTTGCAGCAGCATTCCATGTTCGTATAGAGATGAAGCAGATTGGTGCTCGTCAGGAAGCTGGACGAATTGGCGGAACAGGTCCTTGTGGTCGTGAACTTTGCTGTGCTACATGGATGAAGAATTTTTCAAGCGTTTCTACCAATGCAGCACGTTTCCAAGATATCTCGCTGAACCCTCAAAAGCTCGCAGGTATGTGTGCAAAGCTTAAATGTTGCCTAAACTATGAAGTTGATGGTTATATTGAAGCAAGCAAGAAGCTTCCAAGCAAGGAGATCCAACTTCAAACAATGGATAATGAATATTACCTATTCAAAACCGATATCCTTGCTGGACTATGCACTTATTCTACCGACAAGAACCTTGCAGCAAACCTTGAAACGATTACTGCCGAAAGAGCACGTGCAATAATTGAAATGAACAAGAAGGGTGAGAAACCATTATCGTTGCTTGAAGACAACAAAGCAAGAAGCATCGAAGGTTCTAAGGATTTGCTTGCTGGTGGCGACATCAGCCGCTTTGATAAGGCCAAGAAAAAGAAGAACAAGAACAACCGCAACAAGAACAAAGGGTCCAAAAACGGTCAGCAACCTACAGAGAACAACAATGTTCAACCTGTAGAAAGCACACCTCAGCAAGGCCAACCTAACAACAATCATCAAGGGCAGTCTAACAACAATCAGCAAGGGCAACCTAACAACAATCAGCAAGGGCAGCCAAACAGCAATCAGTATCGCAACAACAGGAGAAACAACAAACGCAACAACAACCATAATCCTGAAGTAAAAAACGATAAACAACAATAATATAATCAATCTCGGATTAGAGAAGCCACTACCCTAATGTTTCTCAAATCCGGGATTTTAAAATTAAAAAGGATTTTGAAAACTATCCGCTTAAATATTATAAGCAAAGTCTGTATCATATTCATAGCAGCATTTGCAATTCTATCATGTACAGGAAACAAAGTATATGATAAGTATGCTCACACTCCCGTATCTGGCTGGGAAAAGAACGACACCTTGAAATTTAATATTCCACCTATAGCCGAAAGAAAACTATACAGCAGCGAATTAGGCTTGCGCATCAATGGCGACTATCCATTTATGGGACTAACATTAATAATAGAACAAACTGTTTTTCCAAGTCGTGAAACACATATCGACACTTTGAATTGCAGTCTTCACGACACACATGGAAATAGCAATGGAACAGGTTTGAGCTATTATCAATACAACTTCCCTATCACCAACATGATGCTTAACAAGGGCGACTCTTTAGAAATAAAGATACGCCATGACATGAAGAGAGAGATATTGCCAGGAATAAGCGATATAGGCTTCATGCTCAACAAGCATGAATAGATATTAGTTTCTCACCAGATTTCTTCCTGCATCAATTCTAAGGAAGATAAACAACAAGAGTGTGAATCCCCAAAGCGAAGAACCACCATAGCTAAAGAAAGGCAATGGAATTCCAATTACAGGTGTGAGTCCAAGCACCATTCCCACATTGATAAACACATGAAAAAGGAATATACTAAGCACGCAATAGCCGTATATTCGTCCAAACTTAAACGGTTGTCGCTCGGCAAGATGTATCAACCTTAATATCAAGGCAAGGAAAAGCAAAAGCACACCTGCTGAACCAAGAAATCCTTCCTCCTCACCAACCGTACAAAAAATAAAGTCGGTATCCTGCTCTGGTACAAACTTTAGCTTTGTTTGTGTACCATTAAGAAAACCTTTTCCCTGAAGTCCACCAGAGCCAATAGCAATCTCGCTTTGGTGAACATTATATCCAGCTCCACTTATATCCTCGTCCAAACCAAGCAGCACATTGATACGCACACGCTGGTGAGGTTCCATCACGTTGTTCAAAACGTAATCGGCAGAATAGAAGAAAGCTACACTTCCCAATGCAAAGCCCAGTATTAGCAGGTATCCTTTGTAGCGTGTGTGAAGCCAATGGTAAAGCAGATAGATTATTACAAAAACAGTAAGAGCCCATTGAACCCACACCACATCAAATGGTATAACAAACTGCGAAAACAACAAGGCGAGCACCGTTATACCCATACAATAAGCCAACAAAGTGAATAGTTGGTCTTTTGCCTTGCAATACACGTACACCATCACAGCCGTGAAGAGTTGCACCATCAACAACACGGAGAATTCGCCCACAGATGTTACCTCATCAAACATAGTAATGTGTTCAAACTTTATTCCCACAACGAAATAAATCACCATGGCAACACCCGTGAAAAGCACACTACCCGGCATACCTTCACGATAGAACATTAGAAAGAAAGATAGATATACAAGTGCCGAGCCAGTCTCTTTCTGTCCAATGATAAACAACATTGGCAGCAAAACAACCCCACATGCAACGGCAAAATGTCGCATATTGCGCATATCAAAGCCATAGGTGCTCATTAGCTTGCTCACGGCGAGAGCTGTTGCAAACTTGGCAAACTCGGCAGGCTGCAAGCGCAATGGTCCCAACACAAGCCACGAGCGTGAGCCTTTTATCTCATGAGGGTTAAATATCGTAGCAAAGAGCAATAACAGTAACAAAGCATATATAACATAGCCAAAGGTGTCGTACATGCGGTCATCAAGCAGCAAAAGAACAAGACCTATGAGAATAGAGCTTGCAATCCAAATCACCTGCATACCCGAACGGCTCGAGAGGCTAAATATATCAGTATCGCCATAATTATAGCTGGCACCACATACGCTCACCCATCCGAACACAAGCAAGGCGATATAAATACCAATAGTCCACCAGTCGAGCGAACCAAGTACCGATGTTTTTTTATCTGTTGTGTGAACCATAAGCAATCCTTCTCTTCTGCAGCATAGCCGCCTCCCTTTCCATATCAGGAGACAATTTGCCATTAATATATTGTTCCATCAATACTCGTGCAATAGGCACGGCAAAGTCGGCACCAAAGCCACCATTCTCTACATACACCGCCAATGCTATCTTTGGATTATTCATAGGTGCAAATCCCATGAACACCGAGTGGTCTTGTCCTCTATTTTGAGCCGTACCCGTTTTACCACACATAACAATATTGCTGTGTCCAAGATACTTACATGTACCCTTTATTGCTGACGAGCGCATACCTGCAACAACAGCGTTATACGCCTTGCGCTTTGCCATAGTGTAGTGTTTGCGTGTGTATAGAGTGTCGAGTGGTTCACCTTGCACTTTTCTCACAACATGAGGCACATAATAATATCCTCTGTTGGCTATTGTTGCGCCAAGATTGGCAATCTGTAACGGTGTAAGGTTTACCTCGCCCTGACCAATAGAAATACTTATAATGGTAAGTCCGTTCCAACTACCCTTGTATGCTCTGTCGTAATAGTCGGCATTAGGAATCAATCCACGTTTCTCACCAGGCAAGTCTATTCCAAGTTTATATCCAAATCCCATGCTCACCATGTAGTCGCGCCATGTGTTCATGGCATCCTGCACGGTGTGATATTTTCTGCGGTTACCAATCATGTAGTAAAGTCCCCAACAGAAATATCCATTGCACGATGTGCTCAGAGCCTCGGTAAGAGCTAATGGTGAGGCGTGTCCATGGCATCCTACATGAAGTCCTCTATAAGAAAAGCCATGATGACAAGGGAATGTTGTACCTGGCGAAATAATGCCCTCCGAGAGATAGGTTAAAGCTTGTGTTGTTTTGAATGTAGAGCCAGGAGGGTACTGTCCCATAATGGCACGGTTAAGCAATGGTTTCCACACATTGCGCGATAACTTGGTATGGTTCTTTCCACGTAAACGCCCAACCATCATTCTTGGGTCGTATGAAGGCGACGACACCATGCTAAGCACTTCGCCTGTTGATGGTTCGATAGCAACAATAGCTCCAATCTTTCCTTCGAGCATACGCTCTCCCAGAGCTTGCAGCTTCAAATCAATACTAAGTGTGAGGTCTTTGCCCGGAACAGGTTTCTTGTCGTATTTACCATTTTGATACTTTCCCTGTATTCTTCCGTGTGCATCGCGCAGCAATATCTGTACCCCTTTCTCACCACGCAGTTGCTTCTCGTATGCTTTCTCTACTCCAAGTTTTCCTATATAATCACCCAGCTGATAGTAGTCATCATCCTCGATGTCGCCTTCAGAAACCTCCCCGACATCGCCCAACACATGGGCTGCATACGGATACATATATTGGCGTATGCTTCTCCTCTGCACGTAGAATCCTGGAAATCGGAATATTTTTTCCTGGAAAACACTGAATTCCTTATCACTAAGCTGACTCATGAACAACTGCTGTGTAAAGCGGCTATAGCCAGGATTTTTGTTCCTGTCCTTGATGTTGTCCATTCTCGTTATGAAGTCGTCTTTTGTTATACCAAGAGCTTCGCAAAGTTCGAGTGTGTCAATGCGATCCTTCGCCTCGTTCATCACCACCATAATATCGTATGCAGGCTGATTATACACCATAAGCTTGCCCTGTCGGTCGGTGATTACTCCACGCGAAGGGTATTCAATCTTTTTCAGGAATGCGTTTGAATCGGCATTTTTCTTGTAGTCGTCGCTAAGCAATTGAAGAGTAAACAGTCGCACAATATATATAAGCACAATGGCAGCCGCCACTCCACCTATCACAAATCGTCTGTTTTCAAGATCAAAGTTTTTCAAAATTATGCTTATCTTCTACGAATGTTTTCTAATACAAGAATAAGAATATATGTAAGCAGAGTACTTGCCGCTACTGTTTCCAACCACTGCAACCAGTTGAAAAAAGTAAATGTCTCCAAGGTGAAGAACACAAGGCAATACATGAATGTGATAACAAATGAATAGTATGAAAACCTGGAAACGCCCAATGTACGCATACTTGGTACTATGTCGGCTTCACTATCCTGCTGCATGAACACTTCAAGAACATGAGGTTGAATGAGTCCTATAAAAGTCATAGTCGCCATTGCCACTCCAGGAGTGTTTTGAAAGATGTCGATTATCAATCCCATCAAAAACGATAGCAGCAGAACGCTCCACCGAGAGCTACTTCTGCTGAACATCATGGCAATATACACGTATAGCAATGGTGTAGCACAATTAAACAGGTGTATGTGATTGAGCACCAGCACCTGAAGTAGCAGCAACACAACAAACAATACTATACCTCTGAGCAGTTCCAATTTCATTACTATTTTCCTTTGATAGAATCCTGTGTTGCGCGAAGCAGCTCAAGACGCTCGTTCATCACACTGTTATCAATAACGCAAACATCACGAAGTGAACCAAAATCAGTTGCCAGTTTAATTTTTAAGCGATATGACACTCCATCAGGCGAGTTGTAAACATGGCGCACTTTGCCCACCAACAATCCGGGTGGGAATACAGATGAATATCCACTTGTGACAATAGTATCATATAGTTTAAATCGTGCATGTCGTGGCACATCGTCAACATAAGCCATTGAGGCATCTCCCCCTTTCCAATGCAGATAGCCGAAATAGCCACGCCCCTTAATGGTGCAACTTATATTTGATTGTGAGTTTAGAACTGGTATAACGATGGAATAGTGTTCTGATGTCATAAATATGATTCCTACAACACCATTTCCACATGCCACTCCCATGTCTTTCTTTACACCATCGGCAGCACCTTTGTCAATAGTGATAAGGTTGTTGTATTTGTCAACCGAATTGCTCACCACTTTTGCAGGTATGAGTTTGTAGCCTGCAAGGTATTGATATTGATTATTACGCAAGTACGATGAGTCTTGCGTTGCAGAAGTTAGTTTCTCCTGCAAGCCTTTCACCTGCTGTTCCAAATAGATGTTGCGTTGCGTTAGCTGTTCGTTCACCTGTGATAGTTCAAAGAATGATTCAATCTTTGAACTTATCTCATACACCTTGCCCGAAACGATGTTAGCCGACGTAAACCACACGCTACCCTGATAACTATTAAACTGGAAGAGAAGCACAAAGCTTATCACTTCCAGCAATAGAAAAAGGAACCAGTAGTTATACCTGGTAAAAAAATCAATTAAATTCTTCACTCCTTAAAGCAATCTTTTTTGTCGTGATTATCTCATCAGGAACGAGAAACGCTCCACATTCTTCAATGCGATGCCAGCACCTTTGGCTACGCTGTGCAATGGGTCATCGGCAATGTGGAATGGAATATGTATCTTGTCT
The DNA here is from genome assembly GCA_002391185.1 of Prevotella sp. UBA4376. Lineage (GTDB taxonomy): Bacteria > Bacteroidota > Bacteroidia > Bacteroidales > Bacteroidaceae > Prevotella. The sequence continues at coordinate 2,586 of DGRY01000197.1, read as the reverse complement.
TCAAGACGCTTGTCGAGACCACGCAATAAAGCTCCACCACCACTCAGATAGATACCATTCTTAACGATGTCAGCATAAAGCTCAGGTGGCGTGTTTTCAAGAGCTGAAAGCACAGCGTTCTCTATCTTGGCGATAGTCTTGTCGAGACAATGTGCTATTTCCTGATAGCATACAGGAACCTCCATTGGGAGGGCTGTGATACGGTTAGGACCGTGAACGATGAAGTCTTCAGGAGCCTCGTCGCCAAGATCGGTCAAAGCCGAACCAACATGAATCTTGATACGTTCTGCCATACGCTCAGAAACCTTCACGTTGTGCTGGCGGCTCATATACTCTTGTATGTCGGCTGTGAGGTCGTCACCTGCAGTACGGATAGAGTTGTTTGATACAATACCACCCAATGATATTACAGCAATCTCGGTTGAACCGCCACCGATATCAACAATCATTCCAGTAAGCACATCGGAACAGTCGATACGGGAGCCGTAGAAATCGTATTCGGCTTCTTCGCGTCCGCTCAAGGGATCGATTCTGATTCCGCATTCATTCAGCTGCGACAGGAATTCCTGTGCGTTGCTGAGACGTCTCCATGGCTCTGTGATAAAGGCAAAGACTCTGCCGACTTTTTGTGCATATAGGATGGCCCTGTACTGTTCAAGCACGTCTTTTGCTTTCTGAATGCCTTCTTCCTGCATCCTGCCGCCGATGTTGTAGCTCACAAGATGAACGGGCTCGGAATAGTAATCCTTCACGTGCACGGGGTCCGCGGAATCATAGATGATCAGGACGATGGTGTTAGATCCGATATCAATTACGCCATACAGGGTTGAACCGGGTGCGTCTTGTGATTCTGTGCATTTTAAGATATCCATATTGTAAGATTAACATACCGTATGGAAACGTATGGAACAAAAACAGCAGAGGTAACAGACGAAAACATGAAAATCGGAGAATTCAGTGATTCATTTCTTCCCGTTGTGGACGGGGTTGGAAGAGTAGTTTACAGCTATTGCGATCACATTGCGCGCAGCGGCCATGAGTGTTCCGCGATCGTGCCGCTTACAGATATGGGATACCGCGGAAATTATCCGTTTGAAATCATCGATTATTTCAGCAAATCCGTTCCCGGGATGCCGCAGTACAAAGTCGGAACACCGGTGATCGATGAGCATTACCGCCAGCATCTTGCGCTGACGGACTTTGACATTGTGCATATACATACCCCGTTTATCGCCGGTGAAGAGGGCATCCGGTATGCGAAAAAGCATGATATTCCGGTCGTGGCGACCTTTCATTCCAAATACTATGACGATTTTTATCAGCTCACCGGTTCACGCATTCTCGCCGGTCTTTCCACGGATATCATGATGGCGGAGTTTTTCAACCGGTGCGATGAAGTATGGACACTTACAACAAGAAGTGCGGAAACGCTGCGCAGCTATGGCTGCAGGCGGAATATATTCATCCTTCCAAACGGGATGGATCTGCGTGATGTGAGTGAGGATCAGCGCAACGATGCGGTAAAGCAGTTCGGACTACGGACAGATGTTCCGGTGCTGCTTTATGTCGGCCAGATCAACTGGAAGAAAAATATCGGACTGATCCTGGATGCCGCAAAGCGTGTGAAGGATAACGGAACGATGTTTCAGCTCGTGCTTGCCGGACAGGGGCCGCATGAAGAAGAGATCCGCGCAAAAGCGGAACAGCTCGGGCTTGCGAACGATACGGTATTTACCGGTCATATCACACATACCGATCTGCTTGACGGACTCTACAAGGCTGCGTCGCTGTTTGTCTTTCCGTCGGACTATGACACCTATGCGATGGTCGTGCGCGAAGCCGCAAACGCCGGCACTCCGGCGGTATGCCTGAAGGGAAGCGCCGCGGCGCAGGATATCATCCACGGAGAGAACGGATTTCTCTGTCTGGAAGATCCGGGTGATCTCTGCCGTGTGATCGAAGGCGCATTGAAAAATCCCGAAAAACTCCGGCTGATCGGGGAGAGCGCAAAGGAAACGCTGTCGGATTCCTGGGATGTGATCATTGACCGCGCGCTGGACAGGTACAGATATCTGATAGAAGGAACGCATCTTTGATGCGTATTGCGGCAGCCTCTGTTTTCCATGCAGGGACTTGCAGGCAATGCTATAATTGAGAACAGGAAAGCAGAGGATTCTGATACATGTATAAACGTATCCTTTTGAAACTGAGCGGCGAAGCTCTGGCGGGTGACGGCAACTGCTTTGATCCCAAAGTGCTGGACCGTCTCGCGGCGGATATCCGTGAAATACGCAATCTCGGGGTGGAAGTCGCCATTGTTGTCGGCGGCGGAAATTTCATCCGCGGTAAAAATCTCACAGAAATAGGAATCGAGCGTGTGCAGGGCGATTATATGGGAATGCTTGCCACGATCATCAATGCGCTTGCGCTTCAGTCAAGTTTTGAGCGCAACGGACTTGATACAAGAGTTCAGACAAGCATTGATATCACAAAAGTAGCGGAACCGTTCATTGTCCGCAGAGCCACACGGCACCTTGAGAAAGGCCGGATCGTGATTTTCGGCGGCGGCACCGGTTCACCGTATTT